>NZ_JBHVAK010000002.1:28746-242781 GCF_042667085.1 Nocardia sp. NPDC057353 | reverse complement strand
GCCCCGTACCGGATCGGTACGGGGCCGCCGCTGTGTCCGGGGGTGAACCGCCGCACACTGACGGCGGGTGCCCCGACGGGTGGGCCACCAGGGGCGGAGCAGGGGCTACTAAGCTGCTCGGTGGCAACCAACCCCCCTTCCCCAGGAGTAGTTCACCGTGAGCCAAGCTGGCCGTCCTGTTGTCCTGATCGCCGACAAGCTCGCCCAGTCGACCGTCGACGCGCTCGGTGACGGTGTCGAGGTCCGCTGGGTGGACGGCCCGGACCGTCCGGCCCTGCTGGCCGCGGTGCCCGAGGCCGACGCGCTGCTGGTGCGCTCCGCCACCACCGTCGACGCCGAGGTGCTGGACGCGGGGAAGCGGCTGAAGATCGTGGCCCGCGCCGGGGTGGGGCTGGACAATGTCGAGGTCCCGGCGGCCACCGAGCGCGGTGTGCTGGTGGTGAACGCCCCCACCTCGAACATCCACACCGCAGCCGAGCACGCCGTCACGCTGCTGCTCGCCGCCGCCCGCCAGATCCCGCAGGCCGACGCGACGCTGCGCGAGCACACCTGGAAGCGCAGCTCCTTCAACGGGGTGGAGATCTTCGGCAAGACCGTCGGCGTGGTCGGGCTGGGCCGGATCGGCCAGCTCTTCGCCGCCCGGCTCGCCGCCTTCGAGACGAAGATCGTCGCCTACGACCCCTACGTCTCGCCCGCCAAGGCCGCGCAGCTCGGCATCGAGCTGCTGAGCCTGGACGAGCTGCTGGAGCGCGCCGACCTGATCTCGGTGCACCTGCCGAAGACCCCGGAGACCAAGGGCATCATCGGCCGCGAGGCCATCGCCAAGACCAAGCCGGGCGTCGTCATCGTGAACGCCGCGCGCGGCGGGCTGGTCGACGAGGC
This sequence comes from Nocardia sp. NPDC057353, assembly GCF_042667085.1. Lineage (NCBI taxonomy): Bacteria > Bacillati > Actinomycetota > Actinomycetes > Mycobacteriales > Nocardiaceae > Nocardia > Nocardia sp. NPDC057353. The sequence goes on along the minus strand of NZ_JBHVAK010000002.1, from coordinate 241,899 downwards.
CGCGCTGGCCGAGGCGATCGTCTCCGGGCACGTGCGCGCCGCCGGGCTCGACGTCTTCGAGACCGAGCCGTGCACCGACAGCCCGCTGTTCGAGCTGCCGCAGGTCGTGGTGACCCCGCACCTCGGCGCCTCCACCACCGAGGCGCAGGACCGGGCGGGCACCGATGTCGCGAAGTCGGTGCTGCTGGCGCTGGCGGGCGAGTTCGTGCCCGGCGCGGTGAACGTCACTGGCGGCGCGGTCGCCGACGAGGTCGCGCCGTGGCTGGAGATCGTGCGCAAGCAGGGCGCCCTGCTCGGCGGGCTCTCCGACGAGCTGCCGGTGAGCCTGGAGGTCCAGGTGCGCGGCGAGCTGGCGGCGCAGGAGGTCGCGGTGCTGCAGCTCGCGGCGCTGCGTGGCATCTTCTCCGCGCTCATCGAGGACCAGGTGACCTTCGTGAACGCGCCCGCGCTGGCGCAGGACCGCGGGATCAGCGCCGAGGTCACCACGGTGTCCGAGAGCCCGAGCCACCGCAGCCTGGTCGATCTGCGCGCGGTGTTCGGCGACGGCCGCACGCTGAACGTCGCGGGCACGCTGACCGAGCCGCAGCAGGTGCAGAAGATCGTCAACATCAACGGGCGCAACTACGACCTGCGCGCCGAGGGGCTGAACCTCGCGGTGCTCAACTACGACGACCGGCCGGGCGCGCTCGGCAAGATCGGCACCCTGCTCGGGCAGGCCGGGATCGATATCCTGGCCGCGCAGCTCACCCAGGACGCCGACAAGGAGGGCGCCACCGTGCTGCTGCGGGTCGCGCAGGAGGTGCCCGGCGACGTGCAGGCCGCCATCGCGGAGGCCGTCGGCGCCACCAAGCTCGCCCTGATCGACCTGTCCTGAGCGGCCCGGAAAGCAACGGAGCAACCATGAAGCTCGCTGTCATCCCCGGCGACGGAATCGGCCCCGAGGTCGTCGCCGAGGCGCTCAAGGTGCTGGACACGGTGCTGCCCGGTGTCGAGCGCACCGAGTACGACCTGGGCGCCAAGCGCTACCACGCCACCGGCGAGATCCTGCCGGACTCGGTGCTGCCGGAGCTGAAGCAGCACGACGCGATCCTGCTCGGCGCCATCGGCGACCCGTCGGTGCCGAGCGGCATCCTGGAGCGCGGGCTGCTGCTGCGCACCCGGTTCGCGCTGGACCACCACGTGAACCTGCGGCCGTCCAAGCTGTACCCGGGGGTCGGGAGCCCGCTGGCCGGGTCGCCGGAGATCGACTTCGTCGTGGTCAGGGAGGGCACCGAGGGGCCGTACACCGGCACCGGCGGTGCCATCCGGGTGGCGACCCCGCACGAGGTCGCCACCGAGGTGAGCACCAACACCCGCTTCGGGATCGAGCGCGTGGTGCGCTACGCGTACGCCAAGGCGCAGGCGCGGCGCAAGCACCTCACGCTGGTGCACAAGACCAACGTGCTCACCTTCGCCGGGTCGCTCTGGCAGCGCACGGTGGCCGAGGTCGGGGCCGAGTTCCCGGATGTCGCCACGGCGTACCAGCACATCGACGCCGCCACCATCCACATGGTCAACGACCCGGGCCGCTTCGACGTGATCGTCACCGACAACCTCTTCGGCGACATCATCACCGACCTGGCGGCCGCGGTGAGCGGCGGGATCGGGCTGGCGGCGAGCGGCAATATCGACGCCTCCGGCGCCAACCCCAGCATGTTCGAGCCGGTGCACGGCAGCGCGCCGGACATCGCCGGGCAGTCGAAGGCGGATCCGACCGCCGCGATCCTCTCGGTGGCGCTGCTGCTCACCCACCTCGGGCACACCGAGCAGGCTGCGCGGATCGAGGCGGCGGTGGCCAAGGATCTGGCCGGGCGCTCCGGTGCCGCCTCGACCGTCGAGGTCGGGGATCGGATCGCCGCCGCGGTCTAGTGTTTCCCGAACTGTGCCCCACCCAGGTTCGGGTGGGGCACAGTTGTTTTCGCGGGGCTTCGCCCCGCAACCCCGTGGCCGCCGATGGCGGGCCCTTGGCGCGGCTGCTGTGGCCGCCGCGGTCCGCGGCTCGGCGGACCCGGGCCCGTGGATGCCGCGGTCCGCGGGTCGGCGTGCGGGGCTCGTGGATGCTGCGGTCCGCGGCTTGCCGGATGTGGGCTCGTGGCCGACGCCGTCCGCGGTCAGCTGGGTGCGGGGACCTTGCGGAGCTGGTCGCGGGGGACCAAGGGGACCGCGACCGCGGCGATGACGGCGGCGGCGATGAAGACGGCGGGGAAGCCCGCGGCCGCGATGACGGCGCCGAAGAGCGGCGGCACCGCCGCCATGGCCAGGTTCTGGCCGGTGTTCTGCACCCCGAGCCCGCGCCCGCTCCAGTACGGCCCGGCGATCTCGGCGACCGCGGTGAAGGCCAACCCGTTGTCCGACACCGTGATCACCGACGCCGCCACCAGCAGCGGGATCGCCACCCACCACCACTCGGTCCAGGCGGCGAGCGCCAGCGCGGCCATCGAGACGACCGCCGCGACCGCCACCGTGCGCAGCGGCCCGAGCCTGCTGCCCACCCGATCCGACCAGGCCCCCGCCCCGATCCGCCCCAGCGCACCCAGCACCTGGGTCACCGTGACCAGCGCGCCCGCCGCGGCCAGCGACCACCCCGCGTCCCGGTGCAGCCAGAGCAGCGCGAAGGTCCACAGCGTGCCCTGCGGCACCACCAGCAACACCGAGACGGCGTGCACCCGCCACAGCGTCGTGTCGCCCCGGTAGGGGTTGGCCAGCAACCCGGGATCGGCCTCGGAGCGTTGCGGCCGCGGCGGATCCACGATCCCGAGCGCGCAGACCACCGCCGCCGCGGCGGCCATGGCGGCGGGGACCAGCACCGCGGCGGGCACCCCGTGTTGCGCGGCCACCGCGGGGATCGCCAGCGCGCCGATCCCGACCCCGAGCGGCTGCGCGGTCTGCCTGATGCCCATCGCCAGCCCGCGCCGGTGCGGCGGGAACCAGCCGACGATCACCCGCCCGCTCGCGCCGTTGGTGCTGGCCGCGCCCGCCCCGCCGAGGAAGAGCAAGGCGCCCAGCGCGATCGGGTGCGCGGTGAGCGCGGCCGCCCCGCCCGCCAGCGCGGTGACGAGCGGCCCGGCGACGAGCACCTTGCGCTCGCCGATCCGGTCCACCACCCAGCCCCAGGCGATCAGCGTGCAGACCAGCCCGACGGTCGGCATGGCGACCAGCAGCCCGGCGGTGGGCAGCGCCATGCCGCCGTCGGTGAGCGCGGGGAGCAGGAACGGAACGCCGTGGATGAAGACCGCGCTCGACGCCTGGGCGAAGACGCCGAGCCCGAGCATGGTCCAGCGCCGCCCCTCACTGATCTCGGCCGCCACCATGACCCCACCTCGCATTCCCATATATCGGGATTGAAATCTCACACCATGAACAACACGCTCACCGTACACCGCACGGAAGCGAACCGCGCGGTCGGGCGCATTCGGGCAGGTGGCACCGGGTCGATAGACTGCGGCCATGCGCCTAGGTCGAGTAGCCAGTCCCGATGGAGTCGCCTTCGCCCGGATCGAGGGCGACGGCGCAGACAGCGTCGCCAGGGAGATCGCCGAGCACCCGTTCGGCAGCCCCACCTACACCGGCCGGAGCTGGCCGGTGGCCGACGTCCGGCTGCTGGCGCCGATCCTGGCGAGCAAGGTGGTGTGCGTGGGCAAGAACTACGCCGCGCACGCCGCGGAGATGGGCGGCGAAGCGCCGGAGTCGCCGGTCATCTTCCTCAAGCCGAACACCGCGATCGTCGGCCCGAACGCGCCGATCATCCTGCCGCCCAGCTCTTCCCGGGTCGACTACGAGGGCGAGCTGGCCGTGGTGATCGGCCGTCCGTGCAAGGACGTGCCCGCCGCCAAGGCGCGCGACGTCATCCTCGGCTACACCGTCGCCAACGACGTCACCGCGCGCGATCAGCAGAAGTCGGACGGGCAGTGGACCAGGGGCAAGGGGTACGACACCTTCTGCCCGCTCGGGCCGTGGATCGAGACCGAGCTCGACCCCGGCGATCTGGAGATCGTCACCGAGCTCGACGGCGAGGTGCGCCAGCGCAGCCGCACATCGCTGCTGCTGCACGACATTCCGGAGTTGATCGAGTTCGTCAGTACGGTGATGACGCTGCTCCCCGGCGACGTGCTGCTGACCGGCACCCCCGAGGGGGTCGGCCCGGTGCAGGCGGGCCAGTCCGTCTCGGTGACCGTCGAGGGAATCGGTACCCTGACCAATCCCGTTGCCACGAAACGCTGAAAGAGAGCCATGACCGAAGTTCGGGTCCGCTTCTGCCCGTCGCCCACCGGGACCCCGCACGTGGGGTTGATCCGCACCGCGCTGTTCAACTGGGCCTTCGCCCGGCACCACGGCGGCACCTTCGTGTTCCGGATCGAGGACACCGACGCGGCCAGGGACAGCGAGGAGTCGTACCGCTCGATCCTGGACGCGTTGCGCTGGCTCGGCCTCACCTGGGACGAGGGGCCCGAGGTCGGCGGGCCCTACGAGCCCTACCGCCAATCCCTGCGCCGGGGGCTGCATCTGGAGGTCGTGCAGAGGTTGCTGGCGGCCGGTGAGGCCTACGAATCCTTCTCCACGCCGGACGAAGTCGAGGCGCGGCACAGGGCCGCCGGGCGCGATCCGAAGCTCGGCTACGACAACTTCGACCGCGAGCTGACCGCCGAGCAGATCGCGGCCTACCGGGCCGAGGGGCGGCCCGCGGTGGTGCGGCTGCGGATGCCGGACACCGACCTCGGCTGGCGCGACCTGGTGCGCGGGGAGACCGTCTTCAAGGCCGGGACGGTGCCCGATTTCGCGCTCACCCGCGGGTCGGGCGACCCGCTGTACACGCTGGTCAACCCGGTCGACGACGCGCTCATGCGGATCACCCACGTGCTGCGCGGCGAGGACCTGCTCTCCTCCACCCCGCGGCAGCTCGCGCTGTATGCCGCGCTGCGCCGGATCGGGGTCGCCGAGTTCACCCCCGAGTTCGGGCACCTGCCCTTCGTCATGGGCCAGGGCAACAAGAAGTTGTCGAAACGGGATCCCGAGTCCAACCTGTTCGCCCACCGCGATCGCGGCTTTGTTCCCGAAGGTTTGCTGAATTACCTCGCGCTGCTCGGCTGGGGGCTCTCCGACGACCGCGACGTGTTCTCCATGACGGAGATGGTCGAGGCGTTCGACATTTCCTCGGTGAATTCCAACCCGGCCCGATTCGACCAGAAGAAGGCCGACGCGATCAACGCGGAACACATCCGTTTGCTGCCACCCGGAGATTTCGCCCACCGGCTCCGGGAGTTCCTGACCGGGCAGGGCAGGATCGGCGCGGAAATCGACGAGAAGGTCTTCGCGGCGGCGGCCGAACTGGTCCAGACCCGGATCGTCGTTCTGGACGACGCGTGGGGGCTGCTGCGATTCCTGTTCGCGCCCGCGGACGAGTTCTCGATCGACGCCGCGGCGGGCGCGAAGAATCTCGGCGAACCCGCCGAGCCGGTCCTCGCGGCGACGCTCGGCGCGCTCGAAGCGCTGCCGGAATGGACCGCCTCCGCGATCGAGGAGGCGCTGCGCGTCGCATTGATCGAAGAACTCGGGTTGAAGCCGAGGAAGGCATTCGCGCCGGTGCGGGTGGCGATCACCGGATCGCACATCAGCCCGCCGCTCTACGAGTCGATGGAGCTGCTCGGGCGGGAACTCTCGCTGACCCGGCTGCGGGCCGCCGTCGAATGGCGCCCCGAGGCGTAAAACAGGGCTCTGACCAGGCGATTTGTAGTTTACCCCGACCTCTTTGGTACTCTTCTTCCCGGCCGGAAACGCCGCCTCGATTCGAACCGGAAGCGAGGCCGGGGTCGCCTGGTCATTGGGGTATGGTGTAATTGGCAACACAGCTGATTCTGGTTCAGCCATTCTAGGTTCGAGTCCTGGTACCCCAGCGGAGAGCCGACCGCCAAAAGCGTTCGGAACCCGGCGATTTGGTTGCCGGGCTCCCGCCAGCTAAGCTGGCAACAGCCTCCCGGAAGGGAAGCGAAAAGTGAAAAGAAAGTCCTGGCCCCGTCGTCTAGCGGCCTAGGACGCCGCCCTCTCAAGGCGGTAGCGCGGGTTCGAATCCCGTCGGGGCTACAACCGAGAGGCCCCCGATCCACGGATCGGGGGCCTCTCGCGTTACGCGGGGGGCGCCGCGGCGGTGGTCCCGCCCAGCGGCATGGCGGGCATCCCCAGCTTGCGGTGGTCCCAGGAGCGCACCCGCTCCGGCACCACCCGGACCGCGATCCGCTTGTGCAGCATCTGCTCGACCAGCGGCCGCATCTCCTCGGTGTACGGGCCGGTGTAGCGCTCCCAGACGCTCACCCCGACCGCGAAGAGCCGCTCCGGGTCGTCCACCACCTCGGCGCGCCCCTCGATCGCGACCCCGCGCAGCTGGTCGTAGGTGTCACCGGCCTCGACCAGGCAGGTCACCCGCGGATCGCGGCGCAGGTTCACCGCCTTCTGTGACCTCGCCTTGGTCTCGAACCACACCTCGCCGTCGAGCAGGGCGTACCACATCGCGGTCAGGTGCGGCACGCCCTCCTTCCCGAGCGTGGCGAAGGTGGCGACCCGGCTGGTCGCCAGGAAGCGGGTGATCTCCGCCTCGGACATCACGATCTGCGTGCGCTGGTTGACTCCCATCCCGTCACTGTAGAACGGGTTGCAGTCGGGTCAGAGCCGCTTCTGCAGCGCCTCCGCGGCCGCCACCAGGTCGGCGGCCCAGCGCGCGCCCGGCCTGCGGCCCATCCGGTCGATCGGGCCGGAGACCGAGATCGCCGCCACCACCGCGCCGGTGACGTCGCGCACCGGCGCCGAGACGCTGGCCACCCCGGCCGCCCGCTCGGCAGCGCTCTGCGCCCAGCCGCGCCTGCGCACCTCGGCCAGCACCCGCTCGCCGAAGACCGCCTCGGCGAGCAGGTCGCGCTGCAGTTCGGGGTCGGCCCAGGCCAGCAGCACCTTCGCGGCCGAGCCCGCGGTCAGCGGCAGCCGCGACCCCACCGGGACCGTGTCCCGCAGCCCGACCGGCGGCTCCAGCGCCGCCACGCAGACCCTGGCGTGGCCGTCCCTGGTGTAGAGCTGCACGCTCTCCCCGGTGATCTCCCGCAGCCGGGGCAGCACCGCGCCCGCGGCCTCCAGCAGCGGGTCGGTCGCTCCGACGGCCAGCTCGGCCAGCGCCGGGCCCGGCCGCCAGCGGCCCTGGTTGTCCCTGGCCAGCAGGCGGTGCACCTCGAGGCCGACGGCCAGCCGGTGCGCGGTGGCGCGGGGGAGCCCGGTGCGGGCGCAGAGCTCGTTCAACCCGCACGGCTCGTCGGCCACCGCGTACAACACCGTCACGGCTTTGTCCAGAACCCCGATGCCGCTATGCTGTCTCATAGAGCGATACTAACGTCTCGTATTCTGGGATTCAAAAACGAATCCACCAGCCCCTGGTACGGAAGGTGATCCAAGAATGGCCGATCGTCCACGCACACTGGCCGAGAAGGTGTGGGAGCAGCATATCGTCGCGCGCGGGGAGGGCGATGGCGCGAGCCGCGAGCCCGACCTCATCTACATCGATCTGCACCTGGTGCACGAGGTGACCAGCCCGCAGGCCTTCGACGGGCTGCGCGCGGCGGGGCGCCCGGTGCGCAGGCCGGACCTCACGATCGCGACCGAGGACCATAATGTGCCGACCGTCGACATCGACAAGCCCATCGCCGACCCGGTCTCCCGGACCCAGGTGGAGACGCTGCGGCACAACTGCGCGGAGTTCGGCATCCGGCTGCACCCGATGGGCGACCTGGACCAGGGCATCGTGCACGTGGTCGGCCCGCAGCTGGGGCTGACCCAGCCCGGCATGACCGTGGTCTGCGGCGACAGCCACACCTCGACGCACGGCGCCTTCGGCTCGATCGCGATGGGGATCGGCACCAGCGAGGTGGAGCACGTGCTCGCCACCCAGACGCTCTCGCTGCGCCCGTTCAAGACCATGGCGATCACCGTCGACGGCGAGCTGCCCGCGGGCGTCACGAGCAAGGACCTGGTCCTGGCGGTGATCGCGAAGATCGGCACCGGCGGCGGCCAGGGCTACGTCCTGGAGTACCGCGGCGAGGCGATCAGGGCGATGTCCATGGAGGCGCGGATGACGGTCTGCAATATGTCGATCGAGGCGGGCGCGCGGGCGGGCATGATCGCCCCGGACGAGGTCACCTACGAGTTCCTGAAGGGCCGCCCGCACGCGCCGCAGGGCGCCGACTGGGACGCCGCGGTCGCGGCCTGGGACGAGCTGAGGACCGACGAGGGCGCGGTCTTCGACGCCGAGGTGCACATCGACGCCGCCGCGCTGACCCCCTTCGTCACCTGGGGCACCAACCCGGGCCAGGGGCTGCCGCTCGGCGAGGCCGTGCCCGACCCCGCGGCCATCCCCGACGAGACCGAGCGCGAATCGGCCGTCAAGGCGCTGCGGTACATGGACCTGATCCCGGGAACGCCGCTGCGCGACGTCACCGTCGACACCGTTTTCGTCGGTTCATGCACCAACGGCCGGATCGAGGATCTGCGCGCGGTCGCCGACGTGCTGAAGGGCAGGCGCGTCGCCGACGGCGTGCGCATGCTGGTGGTGCCGGGAAGTATGCGGGTGCGCGCGCAGGCCGAGCAGGAGGGCCTCGGGGATATCTTCACCGCCGCGGGCGCGGAATGGCGGCAGGCGGGCTGCTCGATGTGCCTGGGAATGAATCCCGATCAACTCGAGTCCGGCCAGCGCTGCGCCTCGACCTCGAATCGCAACTTCGAGGGCAGGCAGGGCAAGGGCGGCCGGACGCACCTGGTCTCCCCGCTCGTCGCCGCCGCGACCGCGGTGCGCGGAACGCTGTCCTCACCCGCGGATCTGGACTGACGACCACCCGAACCCCCACCCGGAGGAAATTCCATGGAACCGTTCACCGTGCACAAGGGCGTCGGCGTGCCGCTGCGCCGCTCCAACATCGACACCGATCAGATCATTCCCGCGGTTTACCTCAAGCGCGTCACCCGCACCGGATTCGAGGACGGCCTCTTCGCGGCGTGGCGGACCGATCCGGACTTCATTCTGAACACCGCGCCCTATGATCGGGGCAGCGTCTTGGTCGCAGGCCCGGATTTCGGCACCGGGTCGTCCCGTGAGCACGCGGTGTGGGCGCTGTCCGACTACGGCTTTCGAACGGTCATCTCGTCCCGTTTCGCCGACATCTTCCGTGGGAATGCGGGTAAGGGCGGCTTGGTCGCCGCGCAGATGTCACAGAATGATGTCGAAATGCTCTGGAAGTTGCTCGAGGAACAGCCGGGGTTGGAATTGGTTGTGGACCTGCGGGCACGCACCGTGACGGCAGGAACCGTCGTGTTGCCGTTCGACATTGACGACTACACTCGGTGGCGTCTGCTGGAGGGTCTGGACGATATCGGACTGACACTCCGCCAAGAAGCCCGGATCGCGGCCTATGAAAAGACAAGGCCGGCATGGAAACCCGCCACCCTCCCGGCGCATATTTCGCGAGCGTAATCACCTCGGGCGGTTAGCTGGGCGCCGCGGAGGCCGGTAGCTGGACGTGTGCTAAACCACATGAATTTTGGCGTGGCACATAGACTCTTGCCCAAACTGGGTTTACCGTGGTACCTAGTCGGTCCGACGACGGGCCATTAGTCTGCGGAGGATTCAATGAACAAGGCGGAACTGATCGACGTTCTGACCGAAAAGTTGGGTACGGACAGGCGCACGGCCACCGCGGCAGTCGAGCACGTGGTCGACACCATCGTCCGCGCCGTCCACAAGGGGCAGAGCGTCACCATCACCGGATTCGGTGTCTTCGAACAGCGCAAGCGCGCCGCGCGCGTCGCCAGGAACCCGCGCACCGGCGAAACCGTCAAGGTGAAGCCGACTTCGGTGCCCGCTTTCCGGCCGGGCGCCCAGTTCAAGGCCGTCATCGCGGGTAAGCAGAAACTCGCGGCGAGCGGCCCCGCGGTGAAGCGCGGCGTGAATGCGCCGGTGGCCGCGAAGAAGACGGCCGCCAAGAAGACGGCGACGGCGGCGAAGAAGACCACCGCCGCGGCCAAGAAGACCGCCGCCACCAAGGCGCCCGCCAAGACCACCGCCCGCAAGGCGGCGACCAAGGCGCCCGCGACCAAGGCGACGGCGACCAAGAGCACCGCCACCAAGGCCACGGCCGCCAAGGCGACCGCGACCAAGACCGCGGCGAAGAAGGCCCCGGCCAAGAAGACGACGGCGGCGGCCACCAAGGCGGCACCGGCGAAGAAGGCGCCCGCCAAGAAGACCACGGCGGCGGCCACCAAGGCGGCACCGGCGAAGAAGGCCCCGGCCAAGAAGACCGCGGCGGCCAAGACCACGGCGGCGAAGACCACCGCGGCCAAGTCCACCGCGGCCAAGAAGACCACCGCGGCCAAGAAGGCACCGGCCCGCCGCGGCAGCTGAACCACAGCTGTCCGAGGTGTCCGTGACATCCGTACCGGCGTCCACCGCGACCGGTCGGTGCCATCGGAACGCGGTGCGGCGCAGCCGGAAGACCAGACCGTCGCCCGGCCCGCAGGCAGACGGAAAACGGCCCCGGGATACCGACCCCGGGGCCGTTTTCGCGCAGCCCCCGCGCTACCCCTCGGCGCTGTCCACGTAGAGCTTGCGATCCAGGTGGTCGGCGGCCACCATGCGCCCGCCCGCGAAGGACAGCACCCACACGCTGCCCTTGCGGTTCCGCGCGGGCGGCAGCGCCAGCCCCTCGGCCGCGGCCCAGTCGCGCATCAGCTCCGGGATCACCTTGCCCTGGCTGCACACCACCCGGACGGCGCTGTCCGACACCAGCTCCCGGATCCGGGCCAGCGCGGCCGCCGGATCGGCGGCGTAGGCCTCCTCGGAGAGCGTCGGCTCCAGCTCGACCCCGACGCCGAGCCGCTCCGCGAGCGGGGCCACCGTCTGCACGCAGCGCACCGGGTCGGCCGAGAAGATCTGCTGCGCACCGAAGGCGAGCAGGTTGGGCACCAGCACCCGCGCCTGCTCGATGCCGGCGGGCTCCAGCGGCCGCTCGTGGTCGGGGCCGTCGTATTTCCCGCGCTGACCGGCCTTGGCGTGCCGCACCAGCAGTAGCGTCGAGGTCCGCGGCGGCAGCTTGCTGAAGGTGCGCAGCACCTGCCGGTCCATCGGGTAGGAGAGCTCCCGCATCACCTTGTCCAGCGAGTGCCAGACCAGGTCGTCGATCTCGGCATTGGGGTCGAAGACGCCGTCCCGCGCCTCCGCCGCCCAGTAGTCCACCCGCTTGAGCTTGCGGTGCCCGGTCACCGGGTAGGTGACGTGCCCGAGGTAGCGGCCGAGCACGCTGTGCACCCCGGTCTCCTCGTGCACCTCGCGCACGGCGGCGAGCACCGGCGACTCACCGGGGTCGAGCTTGCCCTTCGGCAGCGACCAGTCCTGGTACTTGGGGCGGTGCACCAGCGCGACCTCGATATCGTCCCGGCCGGGGGTGGCGCCGGACGCCCGGGTCGGCCGCCACAGCACGGCCCCCGCGGCGTGGATATTGGCGGTCACGCGCGGATCCCAGTACGAGCTGTCGTCCCGCGATCCGCTCACGGCTGTTCCGGCCTCCGCAGCCGCATGAGCGACGCCTGGTGGTCGCGGACCTGGTCGTCGTCGGCGTCCGCGCCGGGCTGCGCCAGCCAGCTGCCGTCCGGCCGCAGCACCCAGCACCGGGTGGTCGGGTAGAGCGCGGAATCGAAGACCCCGTCCAGCTGCTCGCGCAGCTTGGGGTCCTTGACCTGGGCCATGACCTCGACCCGGCGGTCCAGGTTGCGGTGCATCATGTCCGCCGAGCCGATCCAGAACTCGTTCTGCGCCCGGAAGTGCATGACCCTGGAGTGCTCCAGGAAGCGGCCGAGGATCGAGCGCACCTCGATGTTCTCGCTCATGCCCGGCACGCCGGGGCGCAGCCCACAGATGCCGCGGACCACGATCTGCACCGGCACCCCGGCCATCGAGGCGCGGTACAGCGCGTCGATCACCTGCTCGTCGACGATGGCATTGGCCTTCAACCGGATCCGGGCCTGCTCGCCCTGCTGCGCCAGCTCGATCTCGCGCTGGATCCGCTCGATGATCCCGGCCCGCACCCCGTGCGGGGCGACCAGGATATTGCGGTAGTCCTCCTTGCGGGAGTAGCCGGTGAGCGAGTTGAACAGGTCGGTGAGGTCGGCGCCGATCTCCGGTGCCGCGGTGAGCAGCCCGACGTCCTCGTAGAGCCGCGCGGTCTTCGGGTTGTAGTTGCCGGTGCCGATGTGGCAGTAGCGCCGGATGGTGGAGCCCTCGCGCCGCACCACCAGGCAGGTCTTGCAGTGCGTCTTGAGCCCGATCAGGCCGTAGACCACGTGCACCCCCGCCTGCTCCAGCGCGCGGGCCCACTTGATGTTGGCCTGCTCGTCGAAGCGCGCCTTGATCTCCACCAGCGCGACCACCTGCTTGCCCGCCTCGGCGGCGTCGATCAGCGCGTTGACGATCGGGGAGTCGCCGGAGGTGCGGTACAGCGTCTGCTTGATGGCGAGCACCTGCGGGTCGGCCGCGGCCTGCTCGATGAAGCGCTGCACGCTGGTGGAGAAGGAGTCGTAGGGGTGGTGCACCAGCACGTCGCCCTCGCGCAGCGCGGCGAAGACGTTGCGCGGGGTCTCCCGCTCGCCGAACGCGGCCGGGGTGGCCGGAACGTACGGCGCGTCCTTCAGATTCGGCCGGTCCACGCCGTACACCTGCATGAGCGAGGAGAGGTCGAGCAGCCCCGGCACCTGGATGACGTCGCGCGGGTCCACCTCGAGCTCGCGCAGCAGCAGGTCGAGCATGTGCTCGGTCATGTCGTCGGAGACCTCGAGCCGCACCGGGGAGCCGAACCGGCGCCGGGCCAGCTCGCGCTCCAGCGCCTGCAGCAGGTCCTCGTCCCGGTCCTCGTCCACCTCGAAGTCGGCGTTGCGGGTGATCCGGAAGGAGTGGTGCTCCACCACCGTCATGCCGGGGAAGAGCAGGTCGAGGTGGGCCGCGATCAGCTCCTCCATGGGCAGGAACGCCGCGATCGGGTTGCCGGTCTCGGTGCGCCGCACCCGGACGAAGCGATCCACGTTGTCCGGCACCTTGACCCGGGCGAAGTGCTCGCCGCCGGTGGTGGCGTCCTTGACCGTGACGGCGAGGTTCAGGCTTAGCCCGCTGATGTACGGGAAGGGGTGCGCCGGGTCCACCGCGAGCGGGGTGAGCACCGGGAAGACCTGGTCGTGGAAGTAGGCGGAGAGCTTCTCCGCCTCGGTGACCGAGAGGTCGCCCCAGCAGATGATCTCGATGCCCTCCCCGGTGAGCGCCGGGTTCACCGAATCCAGGAAGACGCCCGCGTGCCGCTGCGCGATCTCCCTGGCCCTGGCGGCGATCAGCTCCAGCTGCTCACTCGGCGACCGGCCGTCCGCGGAGCGGACCAGCAGCCCGGTCTCCGCCCGCCGCTTCAGCCCGGCGACCCGCACCATGTAGAACTCGTCCAGATTCGAGGCGAAGATCGCGAGGAACTTGGCGCGTTCCAGCAACGGCAGCGACTCGTCCTCGGCCAGCGCCAATACCCTGGCGTTGAAGTCCAGCCAGCTGAGTTCTCGATTCAGGTAGCGATCACGTGGCAACTGGGCCGTCGCCGGGTCGGCCAGCAGCGGGGTGGCAGCCGGGGGCGGGGTGGGGAGCAACTGCTGCTTGACGGTTTCCGTATCGCTCACAGCATCGATCATCCCCTACGAACCGCCCGGTGCGCAGCGTGGCTCCGGCGAATGCCGCGTGTCTCACCCGGTTCGTGGCGACCGTCTAGCACACCGGGCGGGCGGGCTCGTGAACGGCGCTCGGACGCCCGATGTCGGCCAGGACAGCAGTGGTCGCCGGGCCCGCGCCGAGCGCGAAGATGCGGTCCAGGTCGGCGCCGGTGTCCACGTCGTGCCGCAGCCCCGGCCAGTCACCGTCGAGCGGGAAGGCGCCACCGGTCACGTGACGCAGCGCCGAGCTCGGCCCGAATCGCGGCGCCAGCGGCGCGAATCGGTCCAGCTGCAGCAGCGCGGCGGTGCCCTCGCCGGTGTGGTCGGTGACCACCGCGCGGCGGCCGGGCGGCGCGGCCGCGATCGCCTCGGCCAGCTCGGCGGGGCGCAGCGCGGGCAGATCCGCCTGCATCGCCACCAGCCCGACCGGGCCGTGCGTGCGCCGCACCGCCTCGGCGGCCGCGGTGAGCGCGGTGTTCAGCCCGTCCGGGGCGAGCCCGGCGCCCACCCCGCCCGGGTCGGGGAAGGCGGTGGCGCCGAGCGCGCGGGCCAGCGCGGCCACCGCCTCGTCCGGCGTGACCACGGTGACCGAATCGATCGGCGCCGTGGCCAGCGCGGTCTGCACGGTGTCGGTGAGCATGGCGAGCACCAGCCGCGATCGGTGCTCGGGGCGCAGCAGATCGGCGAGCCGGCTCTTGGCGCGGTCCAGGCTCTTCACCGCGATCACGGCGTGCACGGCGTGCGGGCGCATGGCCCCGATCCTTCCATGACATATTGGGCAGATGACACGGGCGGCGGTACTGGGTGCGGGTTCATGGGGTACTGCGTACGCCAAGGTCTTGGCCGACGCCGGGACCGAGGTCACGATCTGGGCGCGCAGGCCGGAGGTGGCGAAGGCGCTCGCCACCGAGCACCGCAATCCGTTCTACCTGGCCGACGTGCAGCTGCCCACCGTCGCCGCCACCGACGACCACGAGCGCGCGCTGGACGGCGCCGACATCGTGGTGCTCGCGGTGCCGTCGCAGTCGCTGCGCGGCAACCTCGAACACTGGAAACCCGCGCTGCGCCGTGCCCTCGACGAGCACGACGCCTCGCTGCTCAGCCTGGCCAAGGGCATCGAGACCGGCACCCTGCTGCGGATGAGCCAGGTGATCACCGAGGTGACGGGGGCCGATCCGGGCAGCGTCGCGGTGCTCTCCGGCCCGAACCTGGCCAAGGAGATCGCGACCGGTCAACCGGCCGCGACGGTGATCGCCTGCAGCGACGAGGCGCGCGCGGTCGCGCTGCAGCAGTCCTGCGCCACCGGCTATTTCCGGCCGTACACCAACGTCGACGTGGTCGGCTGCGAGATCGGCGGCGCCTGCAAGAACGTCATCGCGCTGGCCTGCGGCATCGCCTCCGGCATGGGGCTCGGCGACAACTCGGTGGCCAGCCTGATCACCCGCGGGCTGGCCGAGATCATCCGGCTCGGGGTCGCGCTCGGCGCCGAGCCGGTGACGCTCGCCGGGCTGGCAGGCGTCGGCGACCTGGTCGCCACCTGCACCTCGCCGCTCTCCAGGAACCGCTCCTTCGGGCACGTGCTCGGCGCGGGCGGGTCGATGGAGGCGGCGCAGGCGGCCACGCACGGCCAGGTGGCGGAAGGCGTCAAGTCCTGTGGATCGGTGCGGGCGCTCGCGGCCGCGCACGGCGTCGAGATGCCGCTCACCGACGCGGTGAACCTGGTCTGCCACGAGGGGCTGTCGGTGCGCGAGGCCGTGGGCAACCTGCTGGGCAGGCGGATCAAGCCGGAGTGAGAGCTGCGCCACCCCGTGCGCGACGGGGCGGCTCGCGCGTGCCCCCTTTACAGGTACCGTTCCCCCCATGACGAACCGGATTCGGGTCGCCGTCGTCTTCGGCGGGCGCAGCAGCGAGCACGCGGTGTCGTGCGTGTCGGCGGGCAGCGTGCTGCGCCACCTCGATCCGGAGCGCTTCGAAGCGGTGCCGATCGGCATCACCACCGAGGGCACCTGGGTGCTCGCGGGCGCCGAGGTGGCCGGGCTCGGCATGAGCCACGACGCGCTGCCCGCGGTGGACGGCACCGGCACCGCGCTCGCGCTCGCCGCCGACCCGAGCCGCCCCGGCGCGCTGGTGGCGCTGGACGACCCGGCCGCGGTGCTCGGCGCGGTGGACGTGGTCTTCCCGGTGCTGCACGGGCCGTGGGGCGAGGACGGCACGCTGCAGGGGCTGCTCGAGCTCGCGGGCGTGCCCTACGTCGGGCCCGGCGTGCTGGCCAGCGCGGCGGGGATGGACAAGGAGTTCACCAAGAAGCTGCTGGCCGCCGATGGCCTGCCGATCGGCGAGCAGGTGGTGCTGCGCCCCGGCGTGCCGACGCTGACCGCGGAGCAGCGCACCGCGCTCGGGCTTCCGGTCTTCGTCAAGCCCGCGCGCGGCGGCTCCTCGATCGGCATCACCAGGGTCGCCGCCTGGGACCGGCTGGACGCGGCGATCGCGACCGCGCGCGAGCACGACCCCAAGGTGATCGTGGAGGCGGCGATCGTCGGCCGCGAGGTCGAGTGCGGGGTGCTGGAGTTCCCGGACGGCCGGGTCGCGGCCAGCGTGCCCGCGGAGATCAGGATGCCGGAGACCGCGGCGCCGGACTTCTACGACTTCGAGACCAAGTACCTCGACGAGGTCTGCGAATTCGACGTCCCGGCCAAGCTGAACGACGACGTCGCCGCCGAGATCGGCGAGCTCGCGGTGCGCGCCTTCCGCGCACTGGACTGCACCGGGCTGGCCAGGGTCGACTTCTTCGTCACCGAGCGCGGGCCGGTGATCAACGAGATCAACACCATGCCCGGCTTCACCGCCATCTCCATGTACCCGCGGATGTGGGAGGCGACCGGGGTGGAGTACCCGGCGCTTGTGTCGACGCTGATCGAGACGGCGCTGGCGCGCGGGACCGGGCTGCGCTAGTTCGGCAGCGGGTTCGGGTCGAGCGGGCGCTCCGGCATGGTGGCGGTGATCGCGTCCGAGACCGCCTGCAGCGGAGTCGGGCCGGAGCCGTCCGGCACCGTGAAGCCGATGTAGGTGCCGCGGTCCACCGCGAACCAGGTGCTGCCCGACGCCGCCGGGTCGCGGATCTCGAACCACTGCACGCGGTTCACGACCTGCAGCGGGGAGGCGCGGTTGAACTCCAGCGGGCGGTCGAGGCCGCAGCGCAGCACGATCGGCTCCGTGGCCGGGTCCTCGCGCTGCCAGGCGCGGGTGCCCGGCGGGACCGGGTCGACCAGCTCGGCGCGGCGGTAGTCGGCGAGGTCGGCGGGGAGCGCGGTGAGCAGCGCGGTGCATTCGGGGCCTTCGGCCTGCGGGGCCGGGACCGGGCCGATGGCGAGCGGTTCCCGCTCGACCGGGGCGCGGGCGGCGATGAAGGCGGCGACCAGGATGCCGACGATCAGCGTCACCGGGAGCGCCACGGCGGTGGCGATCAGGGCCGGGGGGTAGGGGCGGGCGACCGGCTGCGGCGTGGCTGCCTCGTCCTCGCCCTCGTTCCGATCCGGCGCGTCGGCGGCCATGCCCACCGCTCCCTTCTGGTCCTCCGGCCCGGCGCGGGGTGCGCGGGCCCGCCCAGGGTACCGTCGGGGCGTTTCCGGCAGGCACAGCGAGGAGGGGCCATCGGCGCCGACGACAGCCGACGTACCGTGCGCGAGCTGGGGGAGTTCGCGCTCATCGCGCGGATGAACGCGGGCCGCGCCCAGGCGTCGGGCGTGCTGCTCGGCCCCGGCGACGATGCCGCCGTGCTCGCCGCGCCGGACGGCCGCCTGGTGGTGACCACCGACATGCTGGTGCAGGACCGGCACTTCCGGCTCGACTGGTCCGCGCCCGAGGAGATCGGCCGCAAGGCGATCGCGCAGAACGCCGCCGACGTGGTGGCGATGGGCGCCGTGCCGACCGCCTTCGTCGTCGCGCTCGGCTGCCCCGGTGAGACGCCGGTCGCGGTGATCGACGGCCTCGCCGCCGGGATGTGGGCCGAGGCGGGGCGCGCCTGCGGCGCCTCCATCGCCGGGGGCGATCTGGTGCGCAGCCCGGAGCTGGTGATCTCGGTGACCGCCTTCGGCGACCTCGGGGGTCGGGCGCCGGTCCTGCGCTCCGGCGCGCGGGTCGGGGATGTGGTGGCGGTGGCCGGGCGGCCGGGGTGGTCAGGGGCCGGGTTGGCCGCCCTGCTGGCCGGGGTACGGGCCGGGCGGGCGGGTTCCGAGGGCGCACCGCCGAGCACCGAGGCGGGTGTGCCGGAGGCGGGTGCCGCAGCCGGTGTGGCGGGCGTTGCCGTGCATGCGTCCGAGGCGGGCGCCGCCGTCGGTGTGCCGGAGGCGAGTACTGCCGACTCCGCGCGGGTCGACGCGCTCCTGGCCGAGGCGCTCGCCGCGCACCGCGTCCCGCGGCCCCCGTACGCCGCGGTGCTCGACGCCGTCGCGCGCCCGTCCGCCATGGCCGACGTCTCCGACGGCCTGCTCGCCGACCTCGGGCACATCGCCGATGCCTCCGGCGTCGCCGTCGACCTCGACTCCGCCGCCCTCGCCGACCCTGCTCTCACCGAACTGGCAACCGCTCTGGAACACGATGCCGCGCAATGGATCCTGTCCGGCGGCGAGGATCACGCCTTCGTCGCGACCTGGCCCGCGGGCACCGAACTCCCCCCGGGCTGGCGCGCCATCGGCCGCGTCACCGCAGGCAGCGGCGTCACCGTGGACGGCGCCGGGCACGACGGCCCCGGCGGCTGGGAATCGTTCTCCGGGGCGGAGTCGCCGCCTGTCGGTGATCCGCGATAGGTTGTGGGCCGTGGCGAAACCGTTGGCGGACATCATCGATCCGGGCTGGGCACAGGCTCTGGCCCCGGTCGAGGGCCGGATCAGTGACATGGGTGAGTTCCTGCGCGCGGAGAACGCGGCGGGCCGCGGCTACCTCCCGGCCGGGGAGAACGTGCTCCGCGCCTTCCAGCGCCCGTTCGACGCGGTGCGCGTGCTGATCGTGGGGCAGGACCCGTACCCGACCCCCGGCCATGCCATGGGGCTCAGCTTCTCGGTCGCGCCGGACGTCAAGCCGGTCCCGCGCAGCCTCGCCAACATCTTCGCCGAGTACACCAAGGACCTCGGCTTCGAGACGCCGTCCTGCGGCGATCTCAGCCCCTGGTCCGACCAGGGCGTGCTCATGCTGAACAGGGTGCTCACCGTGGGGCCGGGCCAGCCGGCCTCGCACCGCGGCAAGGGCTGGGAGGCCGTCACCGAGCAGGCCATCCGCGCGCTCGTCGGCCGCGACGAGCCACTGGTGGCGATCCTCTGGGGCAAGGACGCGGCGTCGCTGAAACCGCTGCTGGCCCAGGGCGAGGTGCCCTGCATCGAATCCGCGCACCCGTCGCCGCTCTCGGCGTCCCGCGGCTTTTTCGGTTCCCGCCCGTTCTCGCGCGTCAACGAACTGCTCGACGAACTCGGTGCGGAGCCGGTGGACTGGCGCCTGCCCTGAGCGGCGCCGGAAGGAAAACCGACGTGCGAGCGAGATCACGCGCGTGCACAACCGAGTGAGGAGTACCCGCATGACCCGACCCCCCGTCCGCGCCTGGCGCGGAGCGGCGGCCGCCTTCGCCGTCGCCGCCGCCGTGACCGGCGGCGCCGCGACCGCCAGCGCCGCGCCGATCCCGCTGGAGCCCTACGAGCCCGCGGTCGTCGAGGCCGCACCGGCGCCGATCGGCGAGGAGTTCACCTCGACCGGTTCCTCGACGATCTCCTCGTCGGTGAACGCCAAGGTCGCCTGCCTCTTCCAGCGCACCTTCAGCGCCATGCGGCTGGACTGCTGACGATCGTTTTCGCCGGATGGCACAGGTTCCGCCTGGAACCTGTGCCATTCTGCATTTCGTGAGTACTGCGAACGACATCACGGCGCCGACCACCGTGCGGCTGCCGGGAGCAGGCGTCGAGCTGGCGGGCGACCTGTTCGGCCCCGCCGACGGCCCGCTGGTGGTCTTCCTGCACGGCGGCGGTCAGACCAGGCACTCCTGGAAGCGCACCGGCGTGCGGCTCGCCGCCGCCGGGCTGCGGGTGCTGACCCTGGACGCCCGCGGGCACGGCGACAGCGAATGGGCGCCGGACGGCGACTACAGCAGGCACCGGATGGTCGAGGACCTGCACTCGGTGCTGCGCGAACTCGGCACCCCCGCCGTCGTGGTCGGGGCGAGCATGGGCGGGATCACCGGGCTGCTCGCCACCGCCGCGCCCGGCGCCGAGCTGATCCGGGCGCTGGTCCTGGTCGACATCGTGGTGCGGCCGGAGCCGGAGGGGGTCGGCCGGGTCATCGACTTCCTCGGCAAGCACGGCGACGGCTTCGCCACCCTGGACGAGGCGGCCGACGCCGTCGCCGCCTACCTGCCGCACCGCCCGCGCCCGCGCAGCGCCGAGGGGCTGCTGCGCAACCTGCGCCAGCGCGGCGACCGCTGGTACTGGCACTGGGACCCGGCCATGATGTCCGGGCGGGTCGAGGACGCGCTCGACATGACCGACCAGATGGAGGCCGCAGCGCGCGCCGTCACCATCCCGGTGCTGCTGGTGCGCGGTGGGCAGTCCGACGTCGTCAGCAAGGAGGGCGCCGCCGACTTCCTCGCCCTCGTCCCGCACGCCACCATGGCCGAGATCGGCGACGCCGCCCACACCGCCGCGGGCGACGACAACGACGCCTTCACGGACGAGGTAGCGAGCTTCGTCGCGAGCATCGCCCGCTAGTCGCGACCTCTTAGGAGAAGGTCGGGCGGCGCTTCTCGACGAAGGCGTCTACGCCTTCGCGACCGGTAGGGCTGTTGGCGGAGGCGGCGATGGCTTCGGTTTCGCTGTCGAGCTGGTCGCTGAGGGTCGCGGTGCGCGAGTTCAGGAGCAGCGTCTTGATGGTGGCGTAGGCCGAGCGCGGGCCCGCGGCCAGGGTGCGGGCAAGGCGCAGCGCCTCGGGCTGGACCTCCTCGTCCGGGACCAGCCTGCTGAGGATGCCGATGCGCACCGCCTCGTCGGCGCTGAGCACCGCGTCGGTGAGCAGGATCTCGCGGGCCCGGCCCGCGCCGACCAGCCGCGGCAGCGTCCAGGACATGCCGCCGTCCGGCGAGAGCCCGATTCCCGGGTACGCGGGGCGCAGCTTCGTCTTCGGCCCGCCGAGCGCGATGTCGGCGGCGAGCACCAGGCTCATGCCCGCGCCTGCGGCCCAGCCGTGCACCGCGGCGACGACCGGCACCGGCGCGGCGTCCAGCAGCCGGACGAACTCGTGCAGGTCGGTGGCGAGGCCGCGGATGTGCGCGCCGCGATCCTCGGCGGCGGCGAAACCGCGCACGTCACCGCCCGCGCAGAAGTTGGCGCCGGTGCCGTGCAGCAGCACCGCGCCGATGTCGGAGCCAAGGTCGCGCAGGGCGGCGCTGCCTGCGTTGACGCCCGTGAAATCGAGGGAAGTCCCGTTCGCGGAGGTGGCAATGGTGATCTGCAGGACGCCGTCGACGGTTTCCACATACTCGGAAGACATGATTGGCACCCTATGCGAGCGCGCCGCGCGCCATGCGCAGGGTCGGTAGCAAGGCGAAGGGATCGAGGCCGCGCGCCCCGTCGGCGCGGAAGCCGTGCCGCCGGTAGAAGGCGTGTGCCCGCGGGTTCGCCTCGAGCACCCAGAGGACGCAGGGGGAGTCGGCGGGCAGGGCGCTGCCGAGCAGCGCGTCGGCCAGCCCGGTGCCGTGCTCGGCGGCCCGCACGTAGAGGGCGTGCAGCTCCAGCGCGGCGGGCGCGGCGGCATCGCGGGCCGGGCCGACGGAGGCGAAGCCGAGCACGTCGGGGCTACCGTCGGCGGGCAGCGCCACCCTGCTCTCGATGCGCGGGTCGCCCGCCACCCGGCGCCAGCGGTCCGCCCCGCGGCCGGTGCGCAGCGCGTCGAGCAGGTGCGGCGGCAGGATGTCGGCGTGCGCCTCGCGCCAGCAGCGCACGTGGCAGTCCGCGACCGCCTGGGCGTGATCGGGCGCCATCCGGGCGATCCTCACCGGGGGTACCGACGACTGCGCCCCGGGTCACCCAGTGGGTGCCGGGGCGCGATGTCCGGTTCGGCCGGGACGGACTCAGCCGCGAACGACCTTGCCCGCCTTGAGGCAGGAGGTGCAGACGTTCATCCGCCGGGTGTTGCCCGGCGCCACCTGCGCCCGAACGGTCTGAATGTTCGGGTTCCAGCGACGGTTCGTGCGCCGGTGCGAGTGCGAGACCGACTTCCCGAAGCCGGGGCCCTTGGCGCAGACGTCGCAGACGGCAGCCATAGTCGCGAGCTCCTTCATGTCATGTGGGGACGCCCGCGAGGAGTGCGGGACATCCGGAAACCGTGTACTTACTGCCTCGCCGGACCGGGGGTACCGGCCTGCGCGAACCATTCGTCCAATGTCAAGTGACGAGGTGGCCGCGCGAGGCAACCCTGCAAGGGTATCGGGAGGCCCGGTGATCCACCAAACCGGGTCCCGCGGGTGCCGGGGCGCCCGCTAACCTGGCGTGCGGCGGCGGGGTGGGGGTCCACGGACGACGGAGAGGGTGGCTGGTGCCCGGAGTGCGGGACGGAATGGACGGTACCGCGCTGCTGCGCTGGGGCAGGCTCTGCCTCGCCGGTCTGGAGCGTACCCGCTCGGAGATCAACGCGCTCAACGTCTTTCCGATCGCCGATGCCGACACCGGGACCAACCTGCTCGCCACCATGCGGGCCGCGATGGTGGCCGCGGGCGGCGTGACCGGCACCGATGTGCACGCGGTCGCGGCGGCCATGGCCAGGGGCGCCACCGCGGGGGCGCGCGGGAACTCCGGGATCATCCTGTCCCAGGTGCTGCGCGGGATCGCGGACGCGGTCCGCCCCGAGGGCGAGCGGCCGGTGCCGGTGGACGCCGGGGTGCTGCGGGCCGCGCTGGCCAGGGCGGCGGCGCTGGTGCGGGAGTCGCTGAGCACGCCGGTCGAGGGGACCATCCTCACCGTGCTCGACGCGGCGGCGGTGGCGGCGGCGACGTGCGCCGAGCACACGCCGGTCGCGGTCGCGCTCGCGGCGGCCGAGGGGGCGGCCGATGCGCTCGGCCACACCCCCGACCAGCTCGGGGTGCTGCGCGCGGCGGGGGTGGTCGACGCGGGCGCCCGCGGGCTGCTGGTCCTGCTGGACGCCCTGGTCGAGGTGACCGGTGGCGCCGCCCCGCACCGCCGGGACTACCGCCCCGCCCCCACGCGGCCCGCCACCTCCGGCGCCGTGATCGATGTCCCATCCGCCGGCAGGCTCGACGCCGGGCCCAGCACCGTGCCCGACGCCGCGCCCAGCGCCGTGCCCGGCACCGGAATTAGCGCCGTGCCCGGCACCGGGACCAGCGCTGTGCCGCGCCCCGGGACCAGCGCTGTGCCCGGCACCGGGACCAGCGCTGTACCCGGCGCGGGGGTGGGCACTGCGTCCGGCGCGGGAATCGGTGCCGCCACTGCGGCGGCCGGGGACGCGGCCCCCGTGCGCCACGCGCCCTGCTTCGAGGTCATGTACCTGCTGACCGGAACCGACGAGACCAGGGTGAAGCAGCTGCGGGACCGGCTCGGCGAGCTGGGCGACTCCGTGGTCGTGGTCGGCGACGGCGCGCAGACCTGGTCCGCGCACGTGCACTGCGCCGACGCGGGCGCGGCGGTGGAGGCGGGCATGGCCGCGGGCACGGTCCGCGACATCCGGATCGAGAGCTTCGTCATCACCGCGGTGGGCACGCACGCCCCGGTGCGCACCAGCGGCCCCGCCGACCGCGGCATCCTTGCGGTCGCCGCGGGCGACGGCGCCGCCGCGCTCTTCCGCACCGCGGGCGCGGTGGTGCTGCCCGGTGGCGAGGGAACGGTCACCGCGAGCGAGCTGCTGGGCGCCATCCGCCGGATGCCGAACCGCGAGGTGCTGGTGCTGCCGAACGGCGCGCTGCCCGCGCACGAACTGGTCGCCGTCGGCATCGCCGCCCGCGACGCCGACCGCGACGTGCTGCTGCTGCCGAGCGGCTCCATGGTGCAGGGCATGGCCGCGCTGGCGGTGCACGACCGCGGCCGGATCGCGGTCGACGACGCCTTCGCCATGTCCGAGGCCGCCGCGGGCACCCGCTGGGGCGCGGTGCGGGTGGCCGGGCAGCGCGCGCTCACCATGGTCGGCACCTGCGAGCCGGGCGAGGGGCTCGGCCTGGCCGGGCTGGACGTGGTGGTGATCGAGCGCGACCCGGCGACCGCCGGGACCGTGCTGCTGGACCGGATGCTCGCCTTCGGCGGCGAGCTGGTCACGCTGCTCATGGGTGCGGCGGCACCGCCGGGGCTGGCCGAGGAGCTGGCCCGGCACATCGAGGAGCGATTCTCCGGAATCGAGGTTGCGGTCTACACCGGCGGGCAGCCGGAGGACCTGGTGCAGATAGGTGTGGAGTAGACAATGGCGACACTCGGCGATCGGCTCGACCACCTGCTCGGCCGCAAGGCGGCGGATTCGCTGGCCGACGCCTTCGACATGCACACGGCGGAGGACCTGCTGCGGCACTACCCGCTGCGCTACGCCACCCAGGGCCAGCCGCTCACCGCGGAGGAGCCGGAGGACGGCGCGCACGTCACCGTGATCGGCCGGATCACCAAGGCCGAGCTGCGGCCCATGCGCAACCGCCGCGGCTCGCTGCTCAAGGTCGCGCTTGACACCGGCTCCGGCCGCCCGGTGGACGTCACCTTCTTCAACGGCGACAAGGTCAAGTACGTGGTGAAGCAGGGGGTGCGGGCGATGATGTCGGGCACCGTCAGCTACTGGCGGCCCGGCCAGTGGAACCTGAACCACCCCGGCTACCTGATCCTGCCGGAGGAGGACGAGCCCGCCACGCTGACCAGCGTGCGCGGCGCGGGCGACCTGGCCGGGCTGGCGCGCAGCGCGCAGGGCGCGGACGGCGTCGACACCGCGTTCTTCGAGCGCGAGTTCGTCCCGGTCTACCCGGCGACCGCGAAGGTGCAGAGCTGGGACCTGCTCGCCTGCGTCCGGCAGGTGCTGGCGCAGCTCGACCCGCTGGACGACCCGCTGCCGGAGCCGGTGCGCGCGGAGCGCGGCCTGCTCGAGGTCACGGAGGCGCTGCGGCTGATCCACCTGCCCGAGCACCGCACCGACATCGACCGCGCCAGGGACCGGCTGCGCTTCGACGAGGCGCTGGCGCTGCAGCTGGTGCTGGCCGAGCGCAGGCACGAGGTCGAGGGCCGCACCGCGCACCCGTGCCCGCCGCGCCGGGACGGCATCGCCGCCGCCTTCGCCGCGAAGCTGCCCTTCGAGCTGACCGCCGGGCAGCGGCAGGTCATCGACGAGATCTCCGCCGACCTGAGCCGGGAGCGCCCCACGCACCGGCTGCTGCAGGGCGAGGTCGGCTCCGGCAAGACCATCGTCGCGCTGCACGCCATGCTGCAGGTGGTGGACGCGGGCAAGCAGTGCGCGCTGCTCGCCCCGACCGAGGTGCTCGCCGCGCAGCACCACCGCTCGCTGCGCGGCATGCTCGGCGAGCTCGCGGCCGCCGGCGAGCTGGGCGCCGCCGAGCACGCCACCCGCGTGGTGCTGCTCACCGGCTCGATGCCCGCCGCGGCGCGCAAGGCGGCGCTGCTGGCCGCGGTGACCGGCGAGGCCGGGATCGTGATCGGCACGCACGCGCTGATCCAGGACGCGGTGGAGTTCTTCGACCTCGGCATGGTGGTGGTGGACGAGCAGCACCGCTTCGGCGTCGAGCAGCGGGACGCGCTGCGCGCCAAGGCCGCGGGCGGCACCAGCCCGCACCTGCTGGTGATGACCGCGACGCCGATCCCGCGCACCATCGCCATGACCACGCTCGGCGACCTGGAGACCTCGACGCTCACCGAGCTGCCGCGCGGCCGCTCGCCGATCGCGTCCAGGGTGGTGCCGCGCAGGCTCCACCCCGGCTGGGTGGACCGGGCCTGGGAGCGGATCACCGAGGAGGTGCGGGCCGGGCGGCAGGCGTACGTCGTGTGCTCGCGGATCGGGGACGACGACGGGCGGGACGAGGGCGGGAAGAACTCCGCGAAGCCGAAGAAGAACAAGCAGGCCGAGAAGGAGCCGCCGAACACGATGGCGGTGCTCGACGTGTACGAGGAGCTGCGCGCCGGGGCGCTGGCGGGGCTCCGGGTCGGGCTGCTGCACGGCAGGCTGCCCGCGGACGAGAAGGACGAGGTGATGCGGGCGTTCAACGCGGGCGACGTGGACGTGCTGGTCTGCACCACCGTGGTCGAGGTCGGCGTCGACGTGCCGAACGCCACCGTCATGGTGATCCTGGACGCCGACCGCTTCGGCGTCAGCCAGCTGCACCAGCTGCGCGGGCGGATCGGCCGCGGTGCGCACGCGAGCCTGTGCCTGCTGGTCACCGACGCCGCGCCGGGCGGGACGGCCATGGCCCGGCTGGAGGCGGTGGCCGCCACCACCGACGGCTTCGAGCTGGCGGTGCTCGACCTGAAGCAGCGCCGCGAGGGCGATGTGCTGGGCTCGGCGCAGAGCGGCACCGCCCGCTCGCTGCGGCTGCTCTCGCTCCTCGACGACCTGGAGACCATCAGCGCCGCCAAGGATTTCGCGCGCACGGTGGTGGAGGAGGACCCCGGGCTCGAGGCGCACCCCGGCCTCGCGGCGATGATGCGCGCCGCCGTCGACGGCGAGCGCCTGGAATATCTGGCGAAATCCTGACGCCCCGCGCCGGATCGCTGCCGCGGCTCGGATGGATGTCCGCACCGCGCCGGTGCGGCCCTGGCCGGAGTGCGTACGGCGGGCTCCCTGCGCCGCGCGGGCGCGTCTGTCTACCCCCTGCCGAGCCGGGGGTAGGGCAGGTCGGTGCTGACATGCTCCGGGAGCGCGAGCGGAGCGCCGATCTGCGGGAACGCGCGCTGGGTGCAGGCGGGGCGGTCGCACACCTTGCACCCGGCGCCGATCGGCACCGCGGCGCCCGGGTCGTCCAGCCGCAGGCCGCGCGAGTACACCGTGCGGTCCGCGTGCTCCAGGTCGCAGCCGAGCGCCACCGCGAAGTCCTTGGCGGGCGCGCCGTACCCGCGCGGGTTGGGCGCGGCGGTGCGGGCGATCCACAGGTAGCGGCGCCCGTCCGGCATCTCGGCGATCTGGGTGAGGATCCGCCCGGGGTTGGCGAAGGCCTCGTGCACCACCCAGAGCGGGCAGGAGCCGCCCACCCGGGAGAAGTGGAACGCGGTGGCCGACTGCCGCTTCGAGATATTGCCCGCCCGGTCGGTGCGGACGAAGAAGAACGGCACCCCGCGCCTGCCCTGCCGCTGCAGCGTGGCGAGCCGGTGGCACACCGTCTCGAACCCGACCTCGAAGCGCAGCCCGAGCAGGTCGATGTCGTAGCGCAGCTCCTCGGCCGAGCGCAGGAAGCGGCCGTACGGCAGCACCAGCGCCCCGGCGAAGTACTGCGCCAGCCCGATCCGCGCCAGCGACCTCGATTCCCCGGTGAGCGCGGGGGTCTCGGCGAGCACCGCGTCGATCTCCCTGCTGTGCAGCAGGAAGCCGAGCGTGGTCGCGATCTGGAAGGCGCGCTGCCCGGGCCGGAGCCGACGGGCCAGGGTGAGGGTGCGGCTCTCCGGGTCGTACTGCCGCTTGGGGATGGTCGGGTCGGCGCCGTCGCCGCGGACCAGCACGGTCACGCCCGCCCGGTCCTCGGCCACCCTGGCCAGCTGCCGGTCCAGCGAGCCGACGGTCAGCCCGGACTGCTCGAAGAGCTGCTCGGCGGCCTGGTCCAGGCTGGGGATGTGGTTGTGGTGGTCGTAGAAGAAGTCGCGCACGTCCTCGTAGGGCATGGGCGCGCCCGGCGCCCCGGCGGGCGCGTCCATCCGGGAGGAGAGCAGGTCCAGCTGGTCGGTGGCGGCGCGCAGCCGCCGGTGCATCCCGACCACCAGCCTGGCCACCTCGGGCAGCCTGGTCGCCAGCTCCTCCACCTCGGTGACCGGCGCGGTGTCGCCGCCCGCCGCGTCGACCAGCACCTCGTGCAGGTCGGAGACGAGCCTGGCGTCCGAGTCGGTGGCGAAGAACTGGACATCCAGGTCGAAGGTGGAGTTCAGCTTGAGCAGCACCGGAATGGTGAGCGGGCGCTGGTCCCGCTCCAGCTGGTTGAGGTAGCTGGGCGAGAGGTCCAGCGACTTCGCCAGCGCCGCCTGGGTCATCCTTCGTTCCTCGCGCAGCCGCCGCAGCCGGGCGCCCGCGTACATCTTGCGCACCCGCCAGATGGTAGACCTCTGTCTTCGCAAACATCGCACTATGGCAGGCGCCTGCCGAAGAAATTTCGATACCGCAAGGTCTTTCATGCCCCTGCGCTGCTGCGTAGCGTGCGAAGGGCGGTGCGGGGGCGCGCGAGCCGGAAGTGGTCACTGTAACCGGTGTCAGCTCGAAGCGCCCTCGGCGCCGGGGCTCCGCGGACCGTCATGTGACATCCGTATGAACGGGACTTCGCAACCCTGCGAGGGACGATTGTGAAGAAGTTCCGAATACGGGAATCGGTATTTGCCCAGTTCGGCGGGTTCGGTACGTTGGGGCGATGTTCTCGAAAGTCTTGGTCGCCAATCGTGGTGAGATCGCTATTCGGGCCTTCCGCGCCGCCTACGAACTCGGAATCGGGACGGTGGCGGTCTTCCCGTACGAGGATCGCAACTCCGTGCACCGGCTCAAGGCCGACGAGTCCTACCAGATCGGCGAGCAGGGTCACCCGGTGCGGGCCTACCTCTCGATCGAGGCCGTCATCGACGCCGCCAAGACCGCGGGCGCGGACGCCATCTACCCGGGCTACGGCTTCCTGTCCGAGAACCCCGACCTGGCCGCCGCCTGCGCGGCCGAGGGCATCACCTTCATCGGGCCGTCGGCCGAGGTGCTGGAGCTGGCGGGGAACAAGGCCCGCGCGGTGGCCGCGGCCAGGGCCGCCGGGTTGCCGGTGCTGAAGTCGAG
Source organism: Nocardia sp. NPDC057353 (assembly GCF_042667085.1). Classification (NCBI taxonomy): domain Bacteria; kingdom Bacillati; phylum Actinomycetota; class Actinomycetes; order Mycobacteriales; family Nocardiaceae; genus Nocardia; species Nocardia sp. NPDC057353. The sequence continues at coordinate 213,135 of NZ_JBHVAK010000002.1, read as the reverse complement.
CGAACCGTCGGCGGATGTGGAGGAGCTGGTCGCGGCCTCGGCCGAGCTGGAGTTCCCGGTGTTCGTCAAGGCGGTGGCCGGTGGCGGCGGGCGTGGGATGCGGCGGGTGGCCGAGCCGGAGGGGTTGCGGGAGGCGATCGAGGCGGCGTCGCGCGAGGCGGAGTCGGCGTTCGGCGATCCCACCGTGTTCCTGGAGCAGGCGGTGGTGAACCCGCGCCATATCGAGGTGCAGATCCTGGCCGACCAGCACGGGAACGTCATGCACCTGTTCGAGCGGGACTGCTCGCTGCAGCGCCGCCATCAGAAGGTGATCGAGCTGGCGCCCGCCCCGAACCTCGACCCGGAGTTGCGGGAGCGGATCTGTGCGGATGCGGTCGCTTTCGCGCGACAGATCGATTACTCGTGTGCGGGGACGGTGGAGTTCCTGCTGGACGAGCGCGGCAACCACGTCTTCATCGAGATGAACCCGCGGATCCAGGTGGAGCACACGGTGACCGAGGAGATCACCGATGTGGACCTGGTGCAGTCGCAGTTGCGGATCGCGGCGGGGGAGTCCCTGGCCGATCTCGGGCTGAGCCAGGACACGGTGGCGATCCGGGGTGCGGCGCTGCAGTGCCGGATCACGACCGAGGACCCGGCGAACGGCTTCCGGCCCGACACCGGGCGGATCACCGCCTACCGCACCCCGGGCGGCGCGGGCATCCGGCTGGACGGCGGCGCCAACCTGGGCGCCGAGATCGGCGCCTACTTCGACTCCATGCTGGTCAAGCTGACCTGCCGGGGCCGCGATTTCGAGCTCGCCGTGGCGCGGGCGCGGCGGGCGCTGGCGGAGTTCCGGATCCGTGGCGTCACCACCAATATCCCGTTCCTCTTCGCCGTGCTGGACGACCCCGACTTCAAGGCGGGCCGGGTCACCACGTCGTTCATCGACGAGCGGCCGCAGCTGCTGCGGCTGCCGGAATCCGGCGACCGCGGGACCAAGATCCTGAACTACCTCGCCGATGTCACGGTGAACAAGCCGCACGGGGAGCGGCCGACCCGGGTGTACCCGCACGACAAGCTGCCCGCGCTGGATCTGAACGCGCCGCCGCCGGACGGGTCGCGGCAGAAGCTGCTGGCGCTCGGGCCGGAGGGGTTCGCCGCGGCGCTGCGCGAGCAGAAGGCGGTCGGGGTCACCGACACCACCTTCCGCGACGCGCACCAGTCGCTGCTGGCAACCCGGGTGCGGACCAACGGGCTGCTGGGGGTGGCCAGGCACGTCGCGCGCTCGACGCCGGAGCTGCTGTCCGTGGAGTGCTGGGGCGGGGCGACCTATGACGTGGCGCTGCGGTTCCTGTACGAGGATCCGTGGGAGCGGTTGGCCGCGCTGCGCGAGGCGATCCCGAACATCTGCCTGCAGATGCTGCTGCGTGGCCGCAACACCGTGGGCTACACCCCGTATCCGGAGAAGGTGACGCGGGCGTTCGTCGCCGAGGCGACCTCGACCGGAATCGACATCTTCCGCATCTTCGACGCGCTCAACAACGTCGACCAGATGCGCCCGGCAATCGACGCGGTCCGCGAGACCGGGACCGCGCTGGCCGAGGTCGCGCTGTCCTACACCGGTGACCTGGCCAACCCGAACGAGACGCTGTACACCCTGGACTACTACCTGCGTCTGGCCGAGCAGATCGTCGAGGCGGGTGCGCATGTGTTGGCGATCAAGGACATGGCGGGCCTGCTGCGCGCGCCCGCGGCGACGAAGCTGGTGACCGCGCTGCGCTCCAACTTCGACCTGCCGGTCCACGTGCACACCCACGACACCCCGGGTGGTCAGCTCGCGACCTACCTCGCCGCGTGGCAGGCCGGCGCCGATGCCGTGGACGGCGCGTCGGCGGCGATGGCGGGCACGACCAGCCAGCCCGCGTTGTCGGCGATCGTGGCCGCGGCCGCGCACAGCGAATACGACACCGGCCTCGACTTGCAGGCGGTGTGTGATCTGGAGCCGTACTGGGAGGCGCTGCGGAAGGTGTACGCGCCGTTCGAGTCCGGGCTGCCTGCCCCGACCGGGCGGGTCTACACCCACGAGATCCCGGGCGGGCAGCTGTCGAACCTGCGCCAGCAGGCCATCGCGCTCGGGCTGGGTGATCGGTTCGAGGAGGTCGAGGCCACCTACGCCGCGGCGGACCGGATGCTGGGCAGGTTGATCAAGGTCACCCCGTCCTCGAAGGTCGTCGGCGACCTCGCGCTCGCCCTGGTCGGCACGGGTGTGGACGCCGAGCAGTTCGCCGCCGACCCGGCCCGCTACGACATCCCGGACTCGGTGATCGGGTTCCTGCGCGGCGAACTCGGCACCCCGGCCGGTGGCTGGCCCGAGCCGTTCCGCACCCGGGCGTTGGAGGGCCGCACCGACCCCAAGCCGGTCACCCCGCTGTCGGACGAGGACGCCAAGGCACTCGACGGTGACTCCCTCGAGCGGCGCGGCACCCTGAACCGGCTGCTGTTCCCCGGCCCGACCGCGGAGTTCCTGTCCCACCGCGAGACCTACGGCGACACCTCGGGGCTGTCGGCGAACCAGTTCTTCTACGGTCTGCGCCGTGGTGAGGAGCACCGGGTGCAGTTGGAGAAGGGCGTCACCCTGCTCATCGGGTTGGAGGCGATCTCCGAGCCGGACGAGCGCGGGATGCGCACGGTCATGTGCATCCTCAACGGCCAGCTGCGCCCGGTGGCGGTGCGGGACCGCTCGATCGCGGGTGAGGTGAAGTCGGCGGAGAAGGCCGACCGCAACGACCCGCGCCACGTGGCGGCGCCGTTCGCGGGCGTGGTCACGTTGACCGTGGCCGAGGGCGACGCCGTGGCGGCGGGTGACACGATCGGCACGATCGAGGCCATGAAGATGGAGGCCGCCATCACCGCCCCGCGTCCCGGCACGGTGGCGCGGATCGCGATCAGCACCGTCCAGCAGGTGGAGGGCGGCGACCTGCTGCTCGAGCTCGCGGGGCGGGAGTCCGCGGCGGAATGACGCGGATCGTCGCCGGCGTGGCGGGCGGGCGGCGGCTCCGGGTGCCGCCCGCTGGTACCAGGCCCACCTCGGATCGGGTGCGCGAGGCGCTGTTCAGCGCGCTCGCCGCCCGGCTCGACTTCGACGGGCTGCGCGTGCTCGACCTGTACGCCGGGTCGGGGGCGCTCGGGCTGGAGGCGCTGTCGCGCGGTGCGGAGGTCGCGCTGCTGGTGGAGTCGGACCGGAGGGCGGGGGCGGTGATCCGGGCCAATATCGCCGAGCTGGGGCTGGCGGGGGCGGAGCTGCGCGCGGGCAGCGTCGGCGCCGTGCTCGCGACCCCGCCCGCCGAGCCGTTCGACCTGGTCTTCGCCGACCCGCCCTACGACCTCGGCGTCGCCGCCGTCGAGGCCGACCTCGCCGCGCTCACCCGCGGCTGGCTGGCGCCGGAGGCGCTGGTCGTGGTCGAGCGCTCGGCCCGCGGCGCCGAGATCACCTGGCCGGCCGGCTTTCTCGCCGGGAAGCCGCGCCGCTACGGCGAAACCCGCCTGGAGCAGGCCGAGTTCGCCCGACCGAGCTGAACCCGCCGCCCGGCTGCTAGCGTCTCCCACCATGGCAGGAGCGTTGTGCCCGGGCTCGTTCGACCCGGTGACGAACGGACACGTCGACGTCTTCCGGCGGGTGGCGGCGCAGTTCGACGAGGTGATCGTGACCGTCATGGTGAACCCCAAGAAGCAGGGCATGTTCACCGTCCCGGAGCGCATCGAGCTGCTCCGCGAGGCCACCGCCGACCTGCCGAACGTGCGGGTCGAGTCGTGGTACGGGCTGCTGGTCGACTTCGCCAGGGAGCAGGGCGTCGGCGCCATCGTGAAGGGGCTGCGCGACGCGGGCGACTTCGGCTACGAGCTGCAGATGGCGCAGATGAACAAGAAGCTCTCCGGCGTCGACACGTTCTTCGTGGCGACGAACCCGGCCTTCAGCTACCTCTCCAGTTCACTGGTCAAGGAGGTCGCGCGGTTCGGCGGCGACGTCACCGACATGCTGCCGCCCGCGGTGCACAAGGCGCTGCTGGCGCGGCTGGCCGAGCAGGCCTAGAAGACCCAGCCGCGCAGCGCGAGGAAGCGCAGCGTGCCGACCGCCGCGGTGATCGCCAGCACGGCGGCGGCCTGGCCGAGCCCGCCGAGCCCCGGCGCCGCCACCTCCAGCGCGGCCAGCCCGGCGGTGGTGATCAGCAGCCCGGCCGCGGCCAGCCCGCCGCCCTCCCACTGCGCGGTGAACCAGCCGACCCGGTCGGCGGCGCGGAAGGTGAGCCTGCGGTGCAGCTCGTTGGCGACCACGGTGCTCGCCATCGAGCCGACCATGTTCGCGGGCAGCGAACCCGACCCGAGCAGCGCGAGGAACAGCGCCACGTACACGACATTGCTGGCCAGCCCGACCATGGCGAAGCGCACCAGCTGGGCGGGGGCGCGGTCACCGCGCAGGTAGGTGAGCAGGCCGGCGAGCCCGGCGCGGACGCGCCCGCGGCTCCGACCGGAGGGCCGCGCCGCAGCCATCGGCGTCCACGGCGCGAGCAAGGCGGTGAGATGGGACCTCACCGCGGTCCGCGGGTGCAGGACGGTCATACGCGTTCCGATCGCGAGAGCCGGGTACCGGGCGGTGCGGAGGAGTTCCGCTGCCCGCCCGTGGGCGGGATGCCTGGCGCGACGGCTGCCTACTCGCAGAGTTCCGGGTGGGGCCTGCGATTCGCTTGCGAAGATCTTGTCGACCCTCCCGGACATTCTACACCAACCGGAGGTTTGCTCTCCACTTGCTCCTGAGGGAATCCTGTGATTCCGCGCAACCTCTCGACACACCGCCCGGACAGCCGGGTAGAGCGCGACAGGCCGGGCAGACTGGCATCGGGCGAAGTGTGTGCCGAGGAGGGTGACAAGCATGTATCGCGTATTCGAAGCGCTCGACGAGCTCGTGGCGATCGTCGAGGAGGCGCGCGGCATCCCGCCGACCCGCAACTGCATCGTGCCCCGCGGCGAGGTGCTGGAGCTGCTGGACGACGTCCGGGACGCGCTGCCCGGTGAACTCGACGACGCGCAGGACGTGCTCGACCACCGGGACAAGATCGTCACCGATGCCCGCACCTCCGCCGAGGCCACCGTGACCGGCGCCGACGACCAGGCGCGGGACACCCTGGAGTCCTCGCGCGCCGAGGCCGAGCGCATCCTCGCCGAGGCCAAGGCGCACGCCGACCGGATGGTGGCGGAGGCCAACGCGCACGCCGACCACCTGGTGACCGACGCCCAAGCCGAGGCGGAGCGCCTGGTCGCCGACGCCAATGCCGAGTACGACGCGGTCACCGGCCGGGCCAGGGTGGAGTCCGAGCGGATGATCGAGGCGGGCAAGGCCTCCTACGAGCGCTCGGTCGCCGACGGCGAGGCCGAGCGGGCCCGGCTGGTGGCGCAGACCGAGGTGGTGCGCGCCGCGCACGCCGAGTCCGCGCGGGTGATCGACGCCGCGCACGCCGAGTCCGACCGCATGCGCGACGAGTGCGACCACTACGTCGACGGCAAGCTGGCCGGGTTCGAGGAGACACTGAACAGCACGTTGCGCACCGTCGTCCGGGGCAGGCACCAGCTGCGCGCCGAGGCCGGGAACGCGCCGGACTACGCCGCCGAGTACCCGGCCCCGGAGTACGTCACCGACTACCGGCGCTGAGCGCGATTGGGCAGCGCAGTCGCCCGTCGCGTACTGTGGGGTGGTTGCCCAGCCCCCCTCAGTAATGGAGTGCATTCGTGATGTCCGCCGGTTCCGCGTCGCGTCGTCGCCCGGCTTCGCACGGGCTGCCCGACACCGGCTTCGTGCTCGACACCCGCAGCCTCGGCCGCAGGCCGGGCACCATGCGGGAGCTGCACCGCCAGGTCACCGCCGGTGAGCGCATCGGGCTCGACATGGTGCACATCCCCGAGGGCGCGGACATCGACCTCGACCTCACGCTGCAGGCCGTCTCGGAGGGCGTGCTGGTCACCGGCACCGTCTCGGCGCCGCTGGCCGGTGAGTGCTCGCGCTGCCTGGAGCCGTTCACCGACTCCGTCGAGCTGCCGATCACCGAGCTCTTCGCCTACCCGGACAGCGCCACCGAGCAGACCACCGAGGAGGACGAGATCTACCGGATGGTCGACGACCGGCTCGACCTGGAGCCGGTGGTGATCGACGCCATCGGCCTGGAGCTGCCGCTGCAGCCGCTGTGCACCCCGGACTGCGCCGGGCTCTGCCCCGAGTGCGGTGTTCGGATGGCGATTGCGGGTTCCGGGCACGGGCATGAGACACTTGACCCTCGCTGGGCCGGACTGGCGAAGTTCGCCTCCGATCCCGCCGGCGGCGCCGGAACGGATGCCGCGCCCGGTCCCGAGGACCACCCACCGTCAGACCGTGCTGCCGACCAGGCACGCTCGCATACAGAGGAGAAGTAGTCGTGGCCGTTCCGAAGCGCCGGATGTCCCGTTCCAACACCAGGTCGCGGCGCAGCCAGTGGAAGGCTGTGGCGCCCACCCTCATCACCTGCCCGAACCGGGCCTGCGGCGAGAAGACGCTGCCGCACATCGCGTGCCCGAACTGCGGCACCTACCGGGGCCGCCAGGTCACCGCCGCCGTCTGAGCGAGCCTCTCGTATCGACGTGACATCCAGCAGGGACGGAGCCCGTCCGAACGGTGACCATGCGAGCCTGCTCGCCGCGCTCGGCGTCGAGCTGCAGCCCGATCTGCTGCGGCTGGCGCTGACGCACCGCTCCTACGCGTACGAGAACGGCGGGCTGCCGACCAACGAGCGCCTGGAGTTCCTCGGCGACTCGGTGCTCGGGCTCAGCATCACCGAGCGGCTCTACCACGAGCACCCGGAGAAGTCCGAGGGCGAGCTCGCGAAGCTGCGCGCCAGCGTGGTCAACATGCACGCGCTGGCCGAGGTGGCGCGGGTGCTCGGCCCCGGCGGGCTCGGCTCGCACCTGCTGCTCGGCAAGGGCGAGGAGCTCACCGGCGGCCGGGACAAGCCGAGCATCCTCGCCGACGGCATGGAGTCGCTGCTCGGTGCGGTGCACCTGGAGCACGGCATCGAGGTGGCGCGCGGCGTCGTGCTGCGGCTCTTCGCGGGGCTGCTGGAGCGCGGGCCGCGAATGGGCGCGGGCCTGGACTGGAAGACCAGCCTGCAGGAGCTCACCGCCGAGCGCGGCCTCGGCGTGCCCAGCTACGAGATCACCTCGACCGGGCCGGACCACGATAAGGAGTTCACCGCCACCACGGTGATCGCCGGGCAGCCCTACGGCAGCGGCATCGGCCGCTCCAAGAAGGAAGCCGAGCAGAAGGCCGCGGGCGCCGCCTACCAGGCGCTGACCGCCGAAGCCGCCGCCGACGCCTGACGTGCCCGAGCTCCCCGAGGTCGAGGTGGTCCGCCGCGGGCTGGCCGAGCACGTGGTGGGCCGGGTGATCGAATCGGTCACCGTCACGCACGAGCGCTCGGTGCGCAGGCACCTCGCGGGCGCCGCCGACCTGGCCGCGCGGCTCTCCGGGCTGACCGTCGCGAGCGCCGAGCGCCGCGGCAAGTTCCTCTGGCTCACCTTCGACGAACCCGACCTCGCGCTCGTCGTGCACCTCGGCATGAGCGGGCAGATGCTGGTGCAGCCCGGCTACGCGCCCAGGCAGAAGCACGCGCACATCACCGCGGGGCTGAGCGACGGCACCCAGCTGCGCTTCGTCGACCAGCGCACCTTCGGCGGCTGGGCGCTGGCCCCGCTGGTCACCGTCGACGGCACCCCGCTCCCCGCGCCGGTCGCGCACATCGCCCGCGACCCGCTCGACCCCCGCTTCGACTCCGAGGCCGCGGTCACCGCGCTGCGCGCGAAGCAGAGCGAGATCAAGCGGCTGCTGCTGGACCAGGGCGTCGTCTCCGGGATCGGCAACATCTACGCCGACGAGGCGCTCTGGCGCGCCCGCATCCACGGCACCAGGATCGCCGCCGGGCTGACCCGCCCCGCGCTGCGCACCCTGCTGGACGCCGCCACCGAGGTGATGACCGCCGCGCTGGCCGCGGGCGGCACCTCGTTCGACGCGCTGTACGTCAACGTGAACGGCAACTCCGGGTACTTCGAGCGCTCCCTGGACGCCTACGGCCGGGTCGACGAGCCGTGCCGCCGCTGCGGCGCGCCGATGGTCAGGGAGAAGTTCATGAACCGGTCGTCGTTCTCCTGCCCGCGCTGCCAGCCGAAGCCGCGCCCGCGCGCCGGAAAGCGCGTTACCGTGTGAGCAGACCACGCCGGAGAGGGTAAGGACGCATGCGCAAGCTCACCTACTACGTGGCCTCGACCATCGACGGCTTCATCGCCACCGAGGACGGCTCGGTCGACTTCTTCCCGGTCGGCGGCGACCACGGCCCCTACATCAACAGCCACTACCCCGAGACGCTGCCGACCAAGGTGCGCGAGGCGCTCGGCGTCGACAAGCCGAACCAGACCTTCGACACCGTGGTGATGGGCAGGCGCACGCACGACTTCGGCGTGCGCACCGGCACCTCGAGCCCGTACGCGCACCTGCGGCAGTACGTCGTCTCCACGACGCTGCCGGAGAACCCCGACCCGGACGTCGAGCTCATCGACGGTGACCCGGTCGCCGCCGTGCGGGCGCTCAAGCGCGAGGACGGCCTCGGGATCTGGCTCTGCGGCGGCGGCGAGCTGGCCGAGGCGCTGCTGCCCGAGATCGACCAGGTCTTCCTCAAGCTCTACCCGATCGTGCTCGGCCGTGGCCGCCCGCTCTTCGGCGCCGGTTCCCGGCTGCCTGAACCCGCCTGCTTCCGGGTGGTCACCAGCCGGGTCTTCGCCGACGGGGTCGCCTTCATCAAGTACGCCGCCCTGCGCCCGTGACCGCGCCAGGCCCGGTCGAGGCGCTGCGCGAGATCGGCTTCTGGCTGGAGCGCTCGCGCGCCGAGACGCACCGGGTCAAGGCGTACCGGCGCGCCGCCGACGTGGTCGCTGCGCTGCCCGCCGCCGAACGCGCCGCGCGGGCGGCGGCGAACACCTGGCGCGAGCTGGCCGGGATCGGCCCCAAGACGGCGGCGGTCATCGCGGAGGCGGTGGCCGGAGAGGTGCCGCGCTCCCTGGCCGAGCTGCGGCAGGCGGCCGCGCCGATCGGCCCGGCGGGCGCGGCGCTGCGGCAGCGGCTCCGCGGCGACCTGCACACGCACTCGGAGTGGTCCGACGGGGGCAGCCCGATCGCCGAGATGATGGCGGTGGCCGCCGCGCTCGGCCACGAGTACTGCGCGCTCACCGACCACTCGCCGCGGTTGACCGTCGCGAACGGCCTCTCCGCCGAGCGGTTGCGCGAACAGCTCGACGTGGTCGCCGAGCTGAACGCCGAGATCGCGCCGTTCCGGGTGCTCACCGGGATCGAGGTGGACATCCTGGCGGGCGGCGAGCTGGACCAGGAACCCGAGCTGCTGGCCGAGTTGGATGTGGTGGTGGCGAGCGTGCACTCCCGGCTCAGGGAGGACAGCGCCGCCATGACCGAGCGGATGGTCTACGCCGTCGCCAACCCGCACGTGGACGTGCTCGGCCACTGCACCGGGCGGCTGGTCGAGGGCGGGCGAGGCACCAGGCCGGAATCGCAGTTCGACGCCGAGGTGGTCTTCGAGGCGTGCCGCTCCTACGGCACCGCGGTGGAGATCAACAGCCGCCCGGAGCGGCGCGACCCGCCCGCCCGGCTGCTCCGGCTCGCCGTCGAGATGGAGTGCCTCTTCGCGGTCGACACCGACGCGCACGCCCCCGGCCAGCTGGACTGGCTCGGCTACGGCTGCGAGCGCGCCGTGGCGAACGGGGTGCCGCCGGAGCGGGTGGTCAACACCTGGCCGCTCGCCGAGCTGCTGGCCTGGACGACCGACCGCTGAACCCGCGGGGAACACTCGGCGAACTGTCCCGCCCCGGGTTTCGGCCTGCCCCCGACGCCGTCGAAACTGTGCTCACGGCAACCGAATACGGGGGAGGCGGGGTGGACGGGTTCCCGATCGAGATCGTCCTCGCGCTGATCGGCGTCGCGGTGCCGATCGCGGCCTTCCTCTACGAATTCGTCGTGGTCGGCAGGCGCAGGCTGGGGTACCGGGTGCAGATGGACACCCCGGTCACCGGCGAGATCGAGTCGGTCTTCCCCGGCGTGCTGACCCGGCTGCGCCCCGAGGCACCCGAGGGCGCGGCCGACCTGAAGGACCTCTCGGTGGTGCTGGTGCGGATCGAGAACTCCGGCGCCACCACCATCGACACCGGCGACTACCAGACCCTGGAGAACGGCGTCACCGGGCTGCACCTGCACTTTCCGCAGCGTCGGGTGATCGGGATGGCCGTCACCGAGCTGAGCCACCCCGGGCTCGCCGAGTGCCTTGACGCGCGCTCCGGCATCGCGCACCGCTGGGACCAGGGTGCCTGCCGCGGCGTGATCGACCTGCCGAAGGTGCCGCTGAACCGCGGCGACCACTACAAGGTGCTCGCCATCCTGCAGCGGCAGGGTCGGGCCGGTGCGGACGCCGAGCCGGAGCTGCGCGGCGGGGTCAAGGGCGGGCGGGTGCTGGAGACCCGCAGCCGGATCGGCGCTTCGCGGGCGATGGTCCTGCTGGTCGGCTTCCTGGTGCTGGTGATCGCGGCGCAGCTGGTGGTCGGGGTGGTGCAGGGGGATCGGCCGCCGCGCGGCTGCGTCGGCGGCGAGCTGACCGTGGTGGGGTCGTCCGCGCTGCGGCCGGTGATCCAGGACGCCGCCGAGCGGTACCGGGCCGAGTGCCACGATCTGCGCTTCGCCTTCGCCTTCGAGGGCACCGAGCGCGGGCTGGACCGGCTGACCAGGGCGGCCACCACCGACGGCACGCTGATCGCCATCGGCGACAACCCGATCGGCGCCAACTACCCGAAGCTGGACCGGCGCTCGCTGGCGGTCGCGGTGTTCACCGTCGTCACGCACCCCGAGCTCGACGTGCCGTCGCTGAGCACCGCGCAGCTGCGCGACATCTACGCCGGGCGGGTGACCGACTGGAGCGAGGTCGGCGGGGCCCCGTTGCCGATCGTGTTGGTCGAGCGGGCGCCGGGGTCGGGGACGCGCGCGGTCTTCGAGCAGCGGGTGCTCGGCGGGTCGCAGCCAGCGGTGCCGCACACCAGCTGCCTCGCCATCCAGGGACGCGAGCTGACCGGCCCCACCCGCTGCACCGCCGAGGTCACCGGCGACCTGCTGCAGACGGTGCGGAACACCAGGGGCGCCATCGGGTACAGCGAGTTCGGCGAGGCGACGCGGGCCGGGCTGCGCACCCCGGCGCTGAACGGCGTCGCCCCGGACCGGCAGGCCGCGCTGGCAGGCCGCTACGAGCTGTGGGGCATCGAGTTCGCCTACAGCTACGGCGCGGCGCCCCCCGGCTCCCCGGCCGCCGCCTTCCTGCGCTACCTCACCGACGAGGGCGGCACCGACGTGCTGCGCGCGCACGGCAACGAACCCTGCCGCGACCTGCCCAACCCCGCGCGCTGCGGCGACAGCGGCTGAATGTCGGTGGCACCGGGGATGATGGGCCGGTGCCCGACCTCTCGCTGCGCGCCCTCAACCGCACCCTGCTCGCCAGGCAGCACCTGATCGAACCGGCCCCGCTCACGCCCGCCGCGCTGATCGAGCAGCTGGTCGCGGTGCAGGGGCAGGAGCCGAACTGGCCCTACCTGGGGCTGTGGAACCGGTTGTCGCACTTCACCCGCGAGGATCTGGCGGCCGCGCTGGCCGCGAACGAGGTGGTGCGCTCGACGACGCTGCGCCGCACCGTGCACCTGACCACCGCCGCGGACTTCCGCTGGCTCCGCCCCACGCTGCACGACCTGGTGGCGGGCGCGGTGCGGCTCGCCTACTACCGCGACGAGCTCGACGGCGTCGACCACGCGGCGCTCGCGGCGGCGGGGCGGGAGGTGCTCGGCGACCGGCTGCTCACCCGGCGGGAGCTGGGAACCGCGCTGGCGGAGCGGTTTCCGGACCGGCACGTGCGGAGGCTGGCCGACGCGGTCGAGGCCATGGTGCCGCTGGTGCACGGCCCGGAGTGCGGCGAGTGGGGGCGGTGGCGCAACCGCTACGTCACGGTCGGGCTGGCGGCGGTGCGGATCGGCCCGCTCGCGCCCGAGCCGCGACCGGAGACGCTGGTGCGGCGCTACCTGGCCGCCTTCGGCCCGGCCACGGTCGCGGACGCGCAGGCGTGGTCCGGCGCGACCCGGCTGGCGCCGGTCTTCGCGGCGCTGCGGCCGGAGCTGACGGTGCTGCGCGACGCGGACGGCCGCGAGCTGTTCGACCTGCCCGGCGCGGTCATCGCCGACCCGGACACCCCGGTGCCGGTGCGCTTCCTGCCCGCCTTCGACAACGCGGTGCTCGGCTACCGGGATCGGCGCCGCGTCGTCAGCGAGCCCGACCGGCGGCGCACGGCCGCCGAGGCGTCGGCCGGGGTGCCGGTGTACCTGGTGGACGGCTTCGTGCACGGGCGGTGGTCACTGGCGGGGAGCACGCTGCGCATCGAGCCGTGGCACCCGCTCGGTAACTCGGATGCTGCTGCGGTCCGGGAGGAGGCCGAGCGAACGCTCAATTTCCTGTTTCCAAGCGGCGAAGGCGCAATTTCCATCGTGCGCTGAGTATTTGCCGACGCGCCGTCGAGTTTCGATTTGCGGGTTTCGAGCGCCGCATGTGGGCTATGTTGTCGGCGGCCCCCCTGGGATTTCAGCTGGCGTTCCGCACCCCTCCCAGGCCGACCTGCCCCATGGACGGCGGTGCTCGCTCGGTCTTCACCTCCGCCGCGGCGGCCATCGTCTGCGCCCGGTGCACCGGTGTGCCGGGTGGATGTGCTTCACGGTTGTTCCCTGGAAGGAGGGTCATGAGCGCAGGGCTGTCAGCGCCGATCCCGGCGCAGCTCGGGACCGCGGATCTGCTGTCGCTCCGTCGTCGTCCCGATCGGTTCCGGATCGCCATGGTGGTGCCGCCGTACTTCGACGTGCCGCCCAAGGCGTACGGCGGGGTCGAGGCGGTCGTCGCCGATCTGGTGGATTCGCTGGTCGGCCGGGGCCACGAGGTGACCCTGCTCGGGGCGGGCGAGCCCGGGACCAAGGCGAACTTCCTGCCGCTGTGGGACCGCGCGGTTCCGGAGCGGCTCGGCGAGCCGTTCCCCGAGGTGGTGCACGCCCTGCGGGTGCGAAGGGCGATCGAGCGGCTCGCCGAGACCGCCGGGGTCGACCTGGTGCACGACCACACCTTCGCGGGCCCGCTCAACGCCCCCGCCTACGAGGGGCTCGGGCTGCCCACCGTGGTCACCGTGCACGGCCCGGTGCAGGACGACTGCTACCGCTACTACCGCGAGATGGGCGACGAGGTCGCGCTGGTCGCGATCAGCGACCGGCAGCGCGCGCTCGCCCCCGACCTGAACTGGGCCGGGCGGGTGCACAACGCGCTGCACGTGGACGAGTGGCCGTTCCGCGCCGAGAAGAAGAACTACGCGCTCTTCCTCGGCCGCTACACCGAGGACAAGGCACCGCATCTCGCGGTTCAAGCAGCCCACGAAGCGGGTATCCCCCTGGTACTCGCGGGCAAGTGCAGCGAACCGGCGGAGCAGAACTACTTCGAGGAGAAGGTCCGCCCGCTGCTCGGCGAGCAGGACCACGTCTTCGGCATGGCCGACGCCACCGCCAAGCGGGCGCTGCTCTCCGAGGCGAGCTGCCTGTTGTTCCCGGTGCGGTGGGAGGAGCCGTTCGGCATGGTGATGATCGAGGCGATGGTCTGCGGGACCCCGGTGGTGGCGCTGCGCGGCGGCGCGGTGCCGGAGGTCGTGGTGGACGGGGTGACCGGGCGGATCTGCGACGACCCCGCCGAGCTGCCCGCCGCCATCGCGGAGGTGCGCGGTTACGACCCGGCGGCCTGCCGGGCGCACGTCACGGCCAACTTCGGCGCCGACACGCTCGGCCGCGGTTACGAGGAGGTCTACCGGAACCTGCTGCGCGAGCGGGCGGTTCGCTTCGGCGGCGCCTCCGCCATGACCTTCGCGACGAGCGGCCGGGCATGACCGCAGGCGCGCCCGCCCCGCTGAACGCAGGCGAACCCACCGGCCTCGGTGGCTGCGGGGCCGCGGTGACCCTGGTGGAGGGCGGCACGTTCTGCCTGTCCAACCGGCTCGGTGATATCGCGCCGGGGTTGCCGCACGGCCTGTTCTACCGGGACGCGCGCGTCATCTCCCGCTGGGAGCTGCTGGTGGACGGCAAGCCCGCCGACTCGCTCTCCGTGCTCAGCCCGGAGGCGTTCGCGGCCAGGTTCGTGCTGCGCCGTCCACCGCAGGCCGGGATCGCCGACAGCACCCTGCTCGTGGTCAGGGAGCGGCTGGTCGCCGAGGGCATGCACGAGACCGTCACGCTGGAGAACATGGGCCGCGAGCCGACCGCGGTCACGCTGGAGCTGCACGTCGACGCGGATTTCGTCGACCTGTTCTCGGTCAAGGAGGGCCGCGCCGGGCACACCAGGGCCGAGGTGACCGTGGCCGACGGCGAGCTGCTGCTGCACGACCGCGCGGAGCGGATGCGCGGGCTCTCGGTGTCGTCGACGGTGGAGCCGGTGGTGCTGCCCGGCACGCTGGTGTGGCGGGTGGTGGTCCCGGTCGGCGAGCTCTGGCAGACCGAGATCATCGCCCAGCCCACCGTGGGCAATCAGCGCATCCAGTCGCTGAGCCCGGGCGACCAGCTCGGGATCAGCGCGCCGGGCCGCAAGATCGAGGCATGGCGGAACAGCGCCACCGACATGCGCGCCGACGACCCGGTGCTGGCCCAGGTGCTGCGCCGCACCGAGAGCGACCTCGGCGCGCTGCAGATCCACGACGAGAACGGCGACAGCCGCCCGTTCGTCGCGGCGGGCGCGCCCTGGTTCATGACGCTCTTCGGCCGGGACAGCCTGCTCACCGCCTGGATGGCGCTGCCGCTGGAGGTCGACCTCGCGGTCGGCACCCTGCAGCAGCTCGCGGAGCTGCAGGGGCGCCGGGTGGATCCGCTCACCGAGGAGGAGCCGGGGCGGATCATGCACGAGATGCGCCGCGGCCCGGCCAGCGGCCAGGTGCTCGGCGGCAACATCTACTACGGCACCGCCGACGCCACCCCGCTCTTCGTCATGCTGCTCAACGAGGCACACCGCTGGGGCGCCGACCGGGAGGCGGTGGAGGCGCTGCTGCCCGCCGCCGACGCCGCGCTGCGCTGGCTGCGCGATTACGGCGACCGGGACGGCGACGGCTTCGTCGAGTACCGGCGGGCCACCGACCGCGGCCTGATCAACCAGGGCTGGAAGGACAGCTTCGACGGCATCAACGACGCGAGCGGGCACCTCCCGGAGGCGCCGCTCGCGCTCTGCGAGGTGCAGGGGTACACCTACGCCGCGGTGCTGGCCCGCGCGGAGCTCGCCGAGGCCTTCGACGAGGTGCGGGTGGCGGCCAAGCTGCGCGAGAAGGCCGCCGAGCTGAAGCAGAACTTCGCGGAGCGGTTCTGGCTGCCCGAGCGCGGCTGGTACGCCGTCGCGCTGGACCGGGACAAGCGCCGGGTGGACGCGCTCACCAGCAATGTCGCGCACTGCCTGTGGTCCGGGATCGCCACCGACGAGCACGCCGAGCAGATCGTGCGGCGGCTCGGCGACCCGGCGATGGACAGCGGGTTCGGGCTGCGCACGCTCGGCTCCGACATGGGTGCCTACAACCCGATGAGCTACCACAACGGCTCGGTCTGGCCGCACGACACCGCGCTCGCGGTGGCCGGGCTGCTGCGCTACGAGCACGTGCCCGGCGCGGTCGAGCTGGCGACCCGGCTGGCGGGCGGGCTGCTGGACGCGGCCGCCGCCTTCGGCGGGCGGCTGCCCGAGCTGTTCTGCGGCTTCCCGCGTTCCCGCTTCGCGGCGCCGGTGCCGTACCCGACCTCCTGCTCGCCGCAGGCCTGGGCCAGCGCGGCGCCGCTGCTGCTGGTGCGCTCCTTCCTCGGCTTGGAGCCGAACGTGCCGGAGCGCACGCTCGGCGTGCGGCCGCGGCTGCCCGCGTCCTGGGGCACGGTGACGCTCTCCGCGCTGCGGCTCGGCGCGGTCACCCTCGACGTGCAGGCCAAGGGCGACGAGGTCGCCGAGGTGCAGCTGCCGGACGAGTGGAAGTTGATCGCGGAGTGACCGACCCCCGATGACCGAACCCCCGAGAGGCGCGACCATGCAGACCTCGCTGGACACCAGGGACCTGTGGAGCTCGCGGCACAGCGACTGCGCCGCCGAGCCCGCCACCCCGCTCGACCCGGAGCTGGCCCGCTTCATCTGCGGCATGCACGCGGGCCACGGACCGGAGTGCCGCCAGTACCTGGCCGCCGCCGCATTCTGCTACGGCGCCGGGTAGCGCCGGTCCAGCGCGAGATTCAGCTCGAGCACGCGCACCGTCGGCCGGCCGAGGAAGCCGAGGGCGCGGCCGTCGGTGTGCGCGTCGACGAGCTCGCGCACCTCGGCCTCCGGCACCCCGCGGGCCGCGGCCACCCGGCGCGACTGCAGCGCGGCGTACTCCGGCGAGATGTGCGGGTCGAGCCCGCTGCCGCTCGCGGTGACCGCGTCGGCGGGCACCGCCGGGGTGTCGCTCGCCGGGCCGCGCACCGGGACCAGCCTGGCCGCGGACCAGTCCTCCCGGTCCCCGGCGCATTCCACGGCGACGCCGCGGTAGGCGTCGAGGAAGGGGCGGGTCGGGCACGGCTGGTTCACGCTCACCACCCGCACCGGGGCGGCGACGGTGCCGTCGGCGGCGCGCGGGCCGAAGACGGCGAGCACCGCCCCGACGCCGTCGGGGGTGCAGAACGGGCGGGAGCCGTCCACGCCCTCGCGCGCGCCGATCTCCCTGCTGCGCGTGCAGACCTGGGTGAGCAGGCTCGGCGTGGCGGCCGTGTCCACGATGTCCTCGGGGCCGCGGTTGCTCGCGCCGCTGGCCAGCGTGTCGTAGCCGTCGCCCGCGGCGGACGGGCGGCTCTGGAAGTACGCGGGCAGCGCGGAGCCGTCGGCGGCGGTGAAGGACTGGCCGAGCAGCCGGGAGCCGACCGCGGTGCCGTCGACCGTGATCACCGACCCGTCGGCGCGCTGGTTCAGCCCGGGCAGCTGCCCGATCGCGGTCACCGCGAGCGGGTAGGCGATGCCGGTGACGACGGTGAGCGCGGCGAGCGCGCGCGCCGCGGCCAGGTGCTGCCGGAGCCAGGTGGTCGTACGCATGTCAGGACATCCCGGGGAGAAGGTGGACGAACAGGTCGATGAGCTTGATCCCGAGGAACGGGACCACGATGCCGCCGAGGCCGTAGATCGCGAGGTTGCGGCCGAGCAGCCCGGCGGCGTCGCCTGCCCGGTACCGCACTCCGCGCAGCGCCAGCGGGATGAGCGCGACGATCACCACCGCGTTGAAGATCACCGCGGAGAGGATCGCCGACTGCGGGCTCGCCAGCCGCATGACGTTCAGCGCGGCCAGGCCGGGGAAGAGCGGCACGAACAGCGCCGGGATGATCGCGAAGTACTTGGCGATGTCGTTGGCGATGGAGAAGGTGGTGAGCGCGCCGCGGGTGATCAGCAGCTGCTTGCCGATCGCCACGATCTCGATCAGCTTGGTCGGGTCGGAGTCGAGGTCGACCATGTTGCCCGCCTCCTTCGCCGCCGAGGTGCCGGTGTTCATGGCGACCCCGACGTCGGCCTGGGCCAGCGCGGGGGCGTCGTTGGTGCCGTCGCCGGTCATGGCGACCAGCTTCCCGCCCTCCTGCTCGGCGCGGATGAGCGCGAGCTTGTCCTCCGGGGTGGCCTCGGCGAGGAAGTCGTCCACCCCGGCCTGCGCGGCGATGGCGGCGGCGGTGGCCGGGTTGTCACCGGTGATCATCACCGTGCGGATGCCCATCCGGCGCATCTCGTCGAAGCGCTCGCGCATGCCGTCCTTGACCACGTCGACCAGCGCGAGCACGCCGAGCACCCGCGCGGTGCCGTCGCGCACCTCGCCGACGACCAGCGGGGTGCCGCCCGCGCCGGAGATCGACTCGACCCGCGCGCCGATCTCGTCCGGCACCGAACCGCCCTCGGCGCGAACCCACTCCACCACCGCGGCGGCGGCGCCCTTGCGCAGCCGGTGGCCGTCGGCGAGGTCGACGCCGGACATCCTGGTCTGCGCGGTGAAGGGCACCCAGGTGGCGCCGGTCAGCTCGCCGGTCGCGCGCTCGGGGCGGCCGTGCACCTGCCTGGCGTGCACGACGATCGAGCGGCCCTCGGGGGTCTCGTCGGCGAGGCTGGCGAGCTGGGCCGCGTCGGCCAGCTCGTCCGCGGTGACGCCGGGGGCGGGCAGGAACTCCGCGGCCTGCCGGTTGCCGAGCGTGATGGTGCCGGTCTTGTCCAGCAGCAGCGTGTTCACGTCGCCCGCCGCCTCCACCGCGCGGCCGGACATGGCCAGCACATTGCGCTGCACCAGCCGGTCCATCCCGGCGATGCCGATGGCCGAGAGCAGCGCGCCGATGGTCGTCGGGATCAAACACACCAGCAGCGCCACCAGCACGATGCCGGAGATGCCGTCGGCGCTGAGCGCGAGGGTGTCGGCGACCCCGGTGTCGTTGCCGCGGGCGTAGATCGCCATGGGCTGCAGCGTGACCACCGCGCAGAGGAAGACCACGGTGAGCGCGGCGAGCAGGATGTTCAGCGCGATCTCGTTCGGCGTCCGCTGCCGCTTCGCCCCCTCGACCAGGGCGATCATGGTGTCGATGAAGCCGGCGCCCGGCTCCTGGGTGATCCGCACGACGATCCGGTCCGAGAGCACCGTCGTGCCGCCGGTGACGGCCGAGCGGTCGCCGCCGGATTCCCGGATCACCGGCGCGGATTCGCCGGTGATGGCCGATTCGTCGACCGAGGCGATGCCGTCGACCACGTCGCCGTCGGCGGGCACCACCTCGCCCGCCTCGACCACGACCCGGTCGCCGCGGCGCAGCTCGGGGGCGGGTACCGGCTCTTCGGCATCGTCCGCGGTGAGCCTGCGGGCGACGGTGTCGGTGCGGGCTCTCCGGAGCGAGTCCGCCTGTGCGCGGCCCCGGCCCTCGGCGACCGCCTCGGCCAGGTTGGCGAAGAGCACGGTGAGCCAGAGCCAGGCGACGACGGCCCACGCGAAGAAGCTCGGGTCGGCGACCGCGAGCACCGTCGACCAGGCCGCGCCGATCTCGACGATGAGCATGACCGGGTTGCGCCAGAGCGTGCGCGGGTCCAGTTTGCGCAGCGCCTGCGGCAGGCAGGTGAGCAGCATGGCCGGGTCGAGCACGCCCGCGCGCACGGCGGCGGGGCGGCGGGGCGCGGGCGCTGCGGCGGCCGGGGCGGGGGAGGAGAGCGTGGAGGTCATGAACCGATTCCTTCGGCGAGCGGGCCGAGCGCGAGGGCGGGCAGGAAGGTGAGCGCGACCAGGACGACGGTCACGCCCGCGACCAGCCCGACGAACTGGGGGCGGTGCGTGGGCAGCGTGCCCGCCGACTCCGGGGTCCTGCCCTGCGCGGCGAGCGACCCCGCCAGCGCGAGCACCAGCACGATCGGCAGGAACCGGCCGAGCAGCATGGCAAGGCCGAGCGCGGTGTTGAACCACTCGGTGTTGCCGGAGAGCCCGCCGAAGGCCGAGCCGTTGTTGGCGGCGGCCGAGGTGAAGGCGTAGAGCACCTCGGAGAGGCCGTGCGGGCCGTCGGCGAGCATGCTCGCCCGCTGGCCGGGCATGGCCACCGCGAGCGCGGTGCCGATCAGGATCACCAGCGGCGTCACCAGGATGTAGGTCGCGGCCAGCTTGATCTCCCGCGGGGTGATCTTCTTGCCCAGGTACTCCGGGGTGCGGCCGACCATGAGCCCGGCGACGAACACGGTGATCACCGCGAGCACGAGGATGCCGTACAGCCCGGAGCCGACGCCGCCCGGCGCCACCTCGCCGAGCTGCATGTGGATCATCGTCATCATGCCGCCGAGGCTGGTGTAGGAATCGTGGAACGAGTTCACCGCGCCGGTCGAGGTGAGCGTGGTGTTCGCCGCGAAGACCGCGGAGTCCACGACGCCGAAGCGCTGCTCGACGCCCTCGGTGGCGGCGCCGACCGCGGTCGGCACGGTGCCGTCGGCGCGCACCTGGAAGAGCACGGTGAGCGCGATGCCGGTGAGTGCCAGCCCGGCCTGCACCGCGAGGATGGCGTACCCCTGCTTCGGGCTGCCGACCATCCGGCCGAAGGTGCGCGGCAGCGAGCAGGCGATGACCAGCAGCAGGAAGATCTCCACCCAGTTGGTCCAGGCGGAGGGGTTCTCGAACGGGTGCGCGGAGTTGGCGTTGAAGAAGCCGCCGCCATTGGTGCCGAGCTCCTTGACCGCCTCCTGGCTCGCCACCGGCCCGCCCGGGATCGGCTGCGCTGCACCGGCCACCGTCTGCGCGACCTGGTCGTGCAGCTGGAAGTTCTGCACGACGCCGCCGACCAGCAGCACCACCGCGCCGACGAAGGCCAGCGGCAGCAGGATGCGCACGGTGCCGCGCACCAGGTCGACCCAGAAGTTGCCGAGCTCGCCGCTGCGGGTGCGGGCGAAGCCGCGCACCAGCGCGACCGCGACCGCCATGCCGACCGCCGCGGAGACGAAGTTCTGCACCGCGAGCCCGGCCATCTGCACCAGGTGCCCCTGGGTGCTCTCGCCCGCGTAGTTCTGCCAGTTCGTGTTGGTCACGAAGCTGACCGCGGTGTTCCAGGCCAGCGCCGGGGTCAGCTCGGTGCCGGGGTCGGCCAGGTGCAGCGGCAGCACCCGCTGCACCAGCTGGAAGGCGAAGAGCGCCAGCACGCTCACCGCGGAGAAGGCGAGCACGCTGCGGGCGTACACCGGCCAGCTCTGCTCCACATCGGGGCGCACCCCGATCACCCGGTAGACGAGCCGCTCCGCGCGGGAGTGGGTCGTCCCGGAGTAGACGCGGTACATGTGGTCGCCGAGCGGCACGTGCACCAGCGCGAGCGCCGCCACCAGCGAGCCGACCACCAGCACCGCCTGGGTCGTGTCGTTCACCTAGAACCTCTCGGGGAAGAGCAGGGCGGCCAGCGCGAGCAGCGCGATCGGCACCGCGAGCACCAGCCCGGCGATATTCGCGATCACAGCCGCTCCACCCCGCGCTGGACCAGGCCCAACAGGGCGAACACGGCCACGGTGAGCACCGTGAACACGACGACGGACATCGGGTCGAACCTCCTCGAGCTGCTCCGCGGTGGAGCACGCCCGATCGAGTGAACGACGGCGGCGGCGCCTTTCCGCCGGTCCTTACGGCTTCTTGGCGGGGCTGCGCCTCGCCTTGACGGTTTGTTGACGCCCACCGCCCGCAGTCGGCGCCGCGGGGCGTGAACACCGCTGCGGGGCACCGCGATACGGAAGCGTCAGGAAAGGCGGCGGCGGCGTCAACGAACCGTAAAGAAGCCCGCCCGCGGCGGCGGAGGCGGGCAGAGTGATCGGGAATCCGGAGGAATGATGTCGAAGGTGGTGGTGACCGCGATGGCCGGTTTCCCGAGCGGCGTGATCGCGACCGACGCGGTGGCGTGGTGGCGGCACCACCGCGGGCGGTGACCCGCGGCGAGCTGCGGATTCACCTGGGCGCGGCGCCCGGCGTCGGCAAGACCTACGCCATGCTCGCCGAGGCGCACCGCCGGTTGGCGGCCGGCCGCGACGTCGTCGCCGCGGTCGTCGAGACGCACGGCCGGGCGCAGACCGCCGCGCTGCTGGAAGGGATCGAGCGGATCCCGCCCCGGCGGGTGCCGTACCGCGGCACCGTGCTGGACGAGCTCGATGTCGACGCGGTGCTGCGCCGCGCGCCCGGCGTCGCGCTGGTGGACGAGCTCGCGCACACCAACGCGCCGGGCAGCCGCAACCGCAAGCGCTGGCAGGACGTGAACGAGCTGCTCGACGCCGGGATCGACGTGGTCGCCACGGTCAACGTGCAGCACCTGGAGAGCCTGAACGACGTGGTCGAGCAGATCACCGGGGTCGAGCAGCGCGAGACCGTGCCGGACGCGGTGGTGCGCGGCGCGGACCAGGTCGAGCTGGTCGACATCACCCCGGAGGCGCTGCGCCGCAGGCTCGCGGACGGCGATGTCTACGCCGCCGACCGGGCCGACGCCGCGCTGCGCAACTACTTCCGCGCGGGCAACCTCACCGCGCTGCGCGAGCTGGCGCTGCTCTGGCTGGCCGACCAGGTGGACGCCGCGCTCGCCAAGTACCGCGCCGAGCACCGGATCACCGCGACCTGGGAGGCGCGCGAGCGGGTGGTGGTCGCGGTCACCGGCGGCCCGGAGTCGGAGACCATCGTGCGCCGCGCGGCCAGGATCGCAGGCCGGGCAGGCGCCGAGCTGGCGGTGGTGCACGTGGTGCGCGGCGACGGCCTGGCCGGGGTCTCCACCGCGCGGCTGGCCCGGCTGCGCGAGCTGGCGGGCGGGCTGGCGGCCTCGCTGCACACCGTCACCGGCGAGGACGTCCCGGCCGCGCTGCTCGGCTTCGCGCGCGAGGTCAACGCCACCCAGGTGGTGCTCGGCACCTCGCGCCGCTCGCGCTGGGCGCGGCTGCTCGACGAGGGGATCGGCGCCGCGGTGGTCAGGCAGTCGGGCAAGATCGACATTCACATGGTGACCCACTCCGAGACCCACCGCCCGCTGCGCCGCGCGGTGCTGCGGCCGCGGCGCCCGGCCGCCGCGTGGCCCGCGGCGGTGCTGGTGCCGCTGCTGGTCTGCGCGCTCTGCGCCTGGCTGCTGGACGGTGTGCTCGACCTGCCCGGGCTCTCCTCGGTCTTCGTGGTCGGGGTGGTCGCCGTCTCGCTCTTCGGCGGGGTGCTGCCCGCGACGCTCTCGGCGCTGCTCTCCGGGCTGCTGCTGAACTGGTTCTTCGCCACCCCCCGCTACAGCCTCTCGGTCGCCGAGCCGGACAACTTCGTCGCGGTGGTGGTGCTGCTGGTGGTCGCGCTCGCGGTGGCCGCGCTGGTCGACCTCTCCGCGGCGCGGGCCGAGCAGGCGCGCCGGGCCTCGCGCCAGGCCGAGCTGCTCACCCAGTTCGCGGGCGCGGTGCTGCACGGCGCCGACCTGCCCCGGCTGCTGGAGCAGCTCCGGGAGACCTACGCTCAGCGCTGGGTCGCCGTGCTGGACAGCGACGCCGTCGTCGCCGCGGTCGGGGCCGAGCCGCCCGCGCGGCCGAGCGAGGCCGACACCGTGGTCGGGGCCGGGGACGGGCAGTTGGTGCTCGCGCTCGCAGGCAGGCCGCTGGCCGCCGCCGACCGGCCGGTGCTCGCCGCCGTCGCCAACCAGGCGGCCGGGCTGGTGCGCCAGGCCGGACTCACCGAGGAGGCCGCCGCCGCGGTCGCGCTGCGCGAGACCGACCGGCTGCGCCGCGCGCTGCTCTCCGCCGTCGGGCACGACCTGCGCACCCCGCTGGCGGGCGCCAAGGTCGCCGTCTCCAGCCTGCGCAGCGAGGACGTCGAGTTCTCGCCGGAGGACACCGCCGAGCTGCTGGAGACGATCGAGGAGTCGGTGGACCAGCTCACCGCGCTGGTGGAGAACCTGCTCGACTCCTCGCGGCTCGCGGCGGGCGTGGTCGCGCCCCGGGTCGCCACGGTCTACCTGGACGAGGCGGTGCACCGCGCCCTCGTCGGCATCGGGATGGGCACCCGCGGGCTGCGCCGGGACTCCATGGCGCGGGTCGAGGTCGAGGTCGGCGAGGCCGCGGTGGCCGCCGACCCCGGGCTGCTGGAGCGGGTGCTGGCCAACCTGATCGACAACGCGCTGCGGCACGCCCCGCGCGGCACCCCGGTGCGGGTGACCGCCCAGCGCGGCGGTGCCGGGGTCACCATCGCGGTCGCCGACACCGGGCCGGGGCTGCCGCGCGGCGGTGCGGAGCACGCCTTCGAGCCGTTCCAGCGGCTCGGCGACCGGGACAACACCACCGGGGTCGGGCTCGGCCTCTCCGTGGTCCGCGGCTTCGTCGAGGCCATGGGCGGTACCGTGCACGCCGAGACCACGCCGGGCGGCGGGCTGACCATGCTCGTCGACCTGCCCGCAGCCCAGGAGCGCCCATGACCGATTCGGCCCCGGCGGCGACGACGGTGCTCGTGGTGGACGACGAGCCGCACATCGTGCGCGCGCTCCGGATCAACCTCTCGGTGCGCGGCTACGACGTGGTCACCGCCGCCACCGGCGCCGCCGCGCTGCGCGCCGCCGCCGACCGGCACCCGGACGTGGTGATCCTCGACCTCGGGCTGCCGGACATGGACGGCACCGAGGTGCTGGCCGGGCTGCGCGGCTGGACCGCCGCCCCGGTGATCGTGCTCTCCGCCCGCACCGACTCCGCGGACAAGGTGGAGGCGCTGGACGCGGGCGCCGACGACTACGTGACCAAGCCCTTCGGCATGGACGAGCTGCTGGCCCGGCTGCGCGCCGCGGTGCGCAGGGCGGGCGCCGACACCGGCGGCGAGCCGGTGGTGGTGACCGACTCCTTCACCGTCGACCTCGCCGCCAAGCGGGTGACCAGGCACGGCGAGCCGGTGCACCTCACCCCGACCGAGTGGGGCATGCTCGAGATGCTGGTGCGGCACCGCGGCAAGCTGGTCGGCCGCAAGGAGCTGCTGCGCGAGGTCTGGGGGCCCGCGTACGCCACCGAAACCCACTACCTGCGCGTGTATCTCGCGCAGCTGCGGCGCAAGCTGGAGGACGACCCGGCGCACCCCAGGCACCTGCTTACCGAGCCGGGCATGGGGTACCGGTTCCAGGAGTGAGCGGAATGCCGCCGCCCGGCGCGGTGTTGCCCGGCAGGTCCCACACCGCGAATGGCAGGATCGTGATCATGTCCGAGCAGAAAACCGCGGCGCTCCGGGTGGAGCGCACCGGCACCCGCGCCTACACCGGCCGCAACGACAGGGGCGCGCAGGTGCGCATCGCCTCCGCGGGCACCCCCGACACCTTCACCCCGGGGGAGCTGCTCAAGGTCGCGGTCGCGGCCTGCTCCGGGCTGGCCGCCGACTTCACGCTCTCCCGCAAGCTCGGCGACCACTTCGACGCCGCCGTGCGGGTCTCCGGCGACCCGGACCGGGAGAACGAGGTGTACCCCGAGATCGACGAGGTCTTCGAGCTCGACCTGAGCGAGCTCTCCGAGGTCGAGCGGGAGCGGCTGCTGGTCAGCGTGCAGCGCGCCGTGGACAAGGTGTGCACGGTCGGCCGCACCCTCAAGTCCGGGAGCAAGGTGACGCTCACCTTCGACGTGGAGCTGTAGTGGCCGCCGCCGAGCGGCTCTCCGCCTGGGTGCACGGGCAGGTGCAGGGCGTCGGATTCCGCTGGTGGACCCGGTCGCGCGCGCTGGAACTCGGGCTCACCGGGCACGCCACCAACACCGCGGACGGCCGGGTGCACGTGGTCGCCGAGGGGCCGCGGCAGGCAGCGGAGCGGTTGCTCGCCCTGCTCCGCTCGCCCGATACACCTGGCCGGGTGCGGCTGGTTGTGGAAAGCTGGGAGCCCGCGCGGGGCGATCTGTCCGGATTCGAGGAGCGGTAGCGGCGTGAGCACAGACGAACACCGTCCGGGGGACGATCGGAACGACGGCGGCAGGCCGCAGTGGGACGAGGGGACCGCCGCGTCCACCGGCCCGGTGTACGAGGAGGGCTCGGCGCCCAACGTGCCCGCGGCCGGCGCGGGATCCGGTTCGCCGACAGGCGCTCCCGGTTCGCGTCCGCCCGCGGAGGAGCCGGGTACCCGCTCCACGTCGGGCGCGGATCAGCCCGGTACGCAGCCGTTCCCGGCTGCGGGGCAACCCGGCACGCAGCCGTTCCCGGCGGCCGAGCAGCATGCCCCGCCCCCCTTTCCGTGGCCCGGTGCGGAGCCGCAGGCGGGCGGTTTCCAACCGCCTCCCGGCTCGTTGCCCGGCGCGGGCGCGCCACCTGCGGGAAGCACCCCGCCGGGAAGCGGTAAGCGCACGGGGCGCGTTCAGCAGCAGCGGGCGGGGGTCACGCAGCCGCGCCCGCCGACGGTGGCCGAGGCCCGCGCCAGGGACAAGTCGCGCAAGCAGGCCCGCGAGGCCGAGCGCGCCGCCGCCGAGGCCGCGGCGGCGAAGAAGCGCTCCCGCAACCGGGTGCTCATCGGCGGCGCCGCCGTCGTCGGGGTCGCCGCGCTGGTCGGCGGCGGCTACCTCGCCTACCTGGCGCTCACCGCACCGGACACGGTGACCGCGTCCTGCGTGCGCACCGACGAGAACGGCAACGAGATCGTCGTCGAGGACTCCTACTGCGGCACCGGCCGCCCCGGCTTCGTCGGCGACACCGCGAGCGTCGTCGTGCTGGCGGGCTGGCCGCAGTACCGGTACTACTACGGCGGCACCACCGCCATCGGCAGCAAGCCGACCGGCGGAACCACGGTGAAGCCGAAGAACACCGAGATCAAGACCAAGACCGGGACGACGGTGCAGCGCGGCGGGCTCGGCAGCAAGATCGGCGGAGGTTCCTAGCGGTGCGCAGGGTCCGCGTGGAACCGCGCCGGGGCTGGGAGCAGATCGTCGAGGGGCAGGGGCTGGTGTACGGCACCCCCGGCCGCGACGCGCAGGGGCAGCCGCGGCCCTACTGGGACGAGTCGGTCTACTACGAGTTCGACATGGCCGAGATCCTCGCCCTGGAGGCCGATGTCGAACTGCTGCACAGCATGTGCCTGAAGGCGGTCGAGCACGTCGTGCTGACCGAGCGCTACCGCGACTTCGGGTTGCCGGAGTGGAGCTGGCAGCCGATCGCGGAGTCGTGGCGCCGCGCCGACCCGCACGTCTACGGCCGCTTCGACCTGCGCTACGACGCCCGCCGCCCGGCCAAGCTGCTGGAGTACAACGCCGACACCCCGACCTCGCTGCTGGAGGCGGCGATCGTGCAGTGGCACTGGCTTACCGCGCTGTACCCCGGCTACGACCAGTGGAACTCGCTGCACGAGAAGCTGGTCGAGCGCTGGGGCGAGCTGCGCGCCGTGCTGCCCAGCGACCAGCTGCACTTCAGCTGGTCCGGCGCCGAGCCGACCGGCGAGGACGGCGTCACCACCGCCTACATCCAGGAGACCGCCGCCGAGGCCGGGTTCGACACCATCGGGCTGCCGATCGAGGAGGTCGGCGTCGATATCGACCTGGAGCGCTTCGTCGACCTCGCCGAGGACCCGATCCAGGCGATCTTCAAGCTCTACCCGTGGGAGTGGGTGCTCGACGACGACTTCGGCAAGCGGGTCGTCGCGAGCCTGCCGCAGACCATGTGGATCGAGCCGCTGTGGAAGACGCTGCTCAGCAACAAGGCGATCCTCGCGGTGCTCTGGGAGATGTACCCGGGACACCCGAACCTGCTGCCCGCCTACCTGGACCGGCCCAACGAACTCACCGAGTACATCCGCAAGCCCAAGCTCGGCCGCGAGGGCGCCAACATGACCATCGTCGGCGCCGGGATGGAGACCGCCACCGGCGGCATCTACGGCGAGGAGGGCTTCGTCTACCAGCTGCTCGACCCGCTGCCGCAGTTCGACGACATGCGGCCGGTACTCGGCGCCTGGATCGTCGGCGACAGCTCGGCCGGGCTCGGCATCCGCGAGACCGCGGGCCTGATCACCGACGACGGCTCCGCCTTCGTCCCGCACCGCATCCCCACCGACGACTGATCGTCAACCCCTCGGAAGGACCACGATGACCGCCGCTCTCGCCCTCGAATCGGGCTACTGGAGTTCGCTCGGCGAAGGGGTGGGCGCGATCCTGCTCTACGCCCTCGTCGGCCTGGTGCTCATGCTCGTCGGCTTCTACGCCATCGACCTCACCACCCCGGGGCACCTGCGCCAGCTGGTGCTCGAGGGCAAGCCGAACGCCATCGTCGTGACGGCGGCGGGCATGGTGAGCATGGCGTTCATCGTGGTGCTCGCCATCTTCGCGTCGTCCGGGAAGCTGCTGGAGGGGCTGATCGCCGCGCTGGTCTTCGGCCTGGTGGGGATCATCGCGCAGGTGGTCTCGGTGCGGGTGATCGAGAAGGCGCTCGGCATCGATATCGGGGAGGCGCTGCACGCCGAGGTCTACACCCCGGCGGTGCTCGTGGTCGCCGCCGCGCACTTCGCGCTCGGTCTCGTGGTGGCGTTCGCGATCCTCTGAGATCGCCTTGACATTCCACTGTGGAATAACCATGATGGTGCTATTCCGCAGTGGAGGGCGATGTCGCGTCTCCCTCCCGCCGAGAGGACTCGAGCATGGACATCGCACCCGGTACCCGCGCCTCCGACGCCGAACGGAACGTGGTGGTGCAGCTGCTCGGCAGGCACCTCGCGGACGGGCGGTTGGATCTCGGCGAGTACGACGAGCGGGTCGCCAGGGTGTACGCGACCAGGTCGCGCGAGGAGCTGGAGCCGGTCCTCGCCGACCTGCCGCAGCTCGCCGATCCCGGTGCCGCGCCCGCGAAGTCGCGGGCGAGCCGGCTGCGGCGGCAGCCGCTCTGGCTGCAGATCGAGTTCGCCACCTGGGCGGGCGTCGGGCTGCTCGTCCTGGTGATCTGGGCGGCGATCTCGCTCGGCGTCGGGGAGTTCACCTACTTCTGGCCGGTCTGGGTGATCGGGCCGTGGGGCGCGGTGCTCGCGTTCCGCGCGCTGACCGGGTTCGAGGGGCGGGCCTGCGTGTCCAGGGCCGCGTAGGGGCCGGTCACTCGTCGCGGCGGCGGCGCGGATTCGACAGGCGGGGCGGGGGCGGCTCCCGGTAGGTGCGATCCGTCGGGCCGTCGGCCGTCTCCCACCAGCTCTCCGGGTCGGGGCGCTGCTGCCTGCCCATCCCGCGCCGCCGGATCGGGCCGCTGTACTGCTGCCCCTGCGAGTCATCGTGCGACTGCGGGCGTTCCACCGGCCGCGGGCGATCCACCGGCCCCGGCGTCTCCCGTTGCTGCCGTCGCGCCCCCGGACGATCCGCCGCCGTCCGCCGCGCCCCTCGCTCGGCCGCTGCGCCGCCCCCGCGACCGTCGCGCGGACCGGTCCGCTCGGTCGCCGCCTCCGCCGAACCCGCGCCCCCATCGCCGGGTCGAGCCCGTCCGCGGCGCGGCGCGGCTTCGATGGCGTCGGCGGACCCGCCCCCGGACCCCCGTGTCCTGGTGGGCCTGCCGCCGGACCCCTGTGTCTCGGTGGGCCTGCCGCCGGACCCCTGTGTCTCGGTGGGTCTGCCCCCGGACCCCCGCCCTTCGGCCGATTTGCCGCCGGACCTCCGCGTCTCGCCCGAGTTGCGCGCAACTTCGCCCGCCGCCGTGCGCCGCTTCGCGCCCCCACCTCGCACCGGCCGGGCGAGCGGAGCGGTGATGATCGGCAGCGTCCGCGTGGTCCGCGTCGGATCCACCCCCCATTCGTGTCGCTCCCCGGGCACCCCGTGCCCGTGCAACCACGCCCCTGGATCGGCCTGCGCGACCGGGTCGAGCACCGCGGCCGCTTCGACGAGCAGGTCGAGCAGGTCGAGTTCGTCGGCGTCGGCATCGGGAAGGCAGGCGGCGGCGAGCACGCCGCGCACCGCGTGCGCGGATTCCGCCGGAAAACTCCAGACCCAGCCGGAGGGCGCGTCCTCGGGATCATCCGAATCCTTCGGCTCCTCGTCGTACCCCACGAACTCCAGCGCACCGTCGGGAGCGATCCTGGCCAGCACCCGCCAGCGCCCGTCCGCCATGGTGACCGTGCGCCGCGCCGCCCGCACGGCCCTGATCTCGAACCACCCGGCGACCAGCCCGCCCACCGCCGCCAGCCCGGCGAGCACCAGGTACTCCGGCACGTCCCCGAGCGTGGCGCTCCGGCTCACCTCGCACCCCCACAGGAACACCAGGCAGGCGACGATCAGCGCGCCGATCCGGAGCAACCGGAACGCGGTGCCGGACGACAGCGCAGCCACGGTGCGGAGCTCCTGACGGACGGGAAGCGGGAATCAGGTGGATCGTATGCGCGATCCATCCCCCGCGGCAGCCCCGCGAACACCGCTGTGACGTCGGCTAATGCCGAGCACACCGGCGCTGTGTGATGCCAGGGGCCCGGCACGCAGCGACACCGGGGAGCGGGGTCACCGGCGGCGGATACGATGGCAGGTCGCCGCGCCCCCTCGCTGTCGTCGGAGCAAACCCGCCACATCCACGGAAAGGTCCCGGCCGTGCACCTGAAGAGCTTGACGTTGAAGGGCTTCAAGTCCTTCGCGTCCGCGACGACGCTGCGCTTCGAGCCGGGCATCACCTGCGTGGTCGGCCCGAACGGCTCCGGCAAGTCGAACGTGGTGGACGCGCTGACCTGGGTGATGGGCGAGCAGGGCGCCAAGGCGCTGCGCGGCGGCAAGATGCAGGACGTGATCTTCGCGGGCACCGCGGGCCGGGCCGCGCTCGGCCGCGCCGAGGTCACCCTGACCATCGACAACTCCGACGGTGCGCTGCCGATCGACTACGCCGAGGTGTCGATCACCCGCCGGATGTTCCGGGACGGCGCGGGCGAGTACGAGATCAACGGCTCCTCCTGCAGGCTGATGGATGTCCAGGAGCTGCTCAGCGACTCCGGCATCGGCCGGGAGATGCACGTCATCGTCGGCCAGGGCCAGCTCGCCGCCATCCTGGAATCGCGCCCCGAGGACCGCCGCGCCTTCGTCGAGGAGGCCGCGGGCGTGCTCAAGCACCGCAAGCGCAAGGAGAAGGCGGTGCGCAAACTCGAGGCGATGCAGGCCAACCTGGCCCGCCTCACCGACCTCACCACCGAGCTGCGCAGGCAGCTGAAACCGCTCGGCAGGCAGGCCGAGGTGGCCCGCCGCGCCGCCACCGTGCAGGCCGACCTGCGCGACGCCAGGCTCCGGCTCGCCGCCGACGACCTGGTCACCCGGCGCGGCGAGCTGGCGGGCAGGCAGAGCAAGGAGGCCTACGCCCGCGAGCAGCAGATCACCGTGCAGGCCGAGCTGGACGCCGCGGGCGCCGCGCTGGCCGGGCAGGAGCACCAGCTCGCCGAGCTGACCCCGAGCTCGGAGGCCGCCGCGCAGACCTGGTTCCAGCTCTCCGCGCTGGCCGAGCGGGTCAACGCCACGATCCGGATCGCCCGCGACCGGGCCCGCCACCTGGACACCGCCACTCCGGCGGGCAGCGGCCGCGACCCGGACCAGCTGGAGGCCGAGGCCGACCGGGTGGCGGCCGAGGAGGCCGAGCTGCGCGAGACCGTCGAGATGACGGTGGAGACGCTGGAGGCCGCGCGCGACGCGCTGGCCGAGCGCGAGCAGGCCGCCAAGGCCGCCGAGCAGGCGCACCTCGCCGCCGTCCGCGCCATCGCCGACCGCCGCGAGGGGCTGGCCCGGCTCGCCGGGCAGGTCGAGACGCTGCGGCACAAGACCCAGTCCGCGGACGCCGAGATCACCAGGATCTCGGTCGCGATCACCGAGGCGGGCAGGCGCGCCGACACCGCGCGCGCCGAGTTCGACGACGTGCAGGGCGAGCTCGCCGAGCTGGACGCGGGCGAGGCCGGGCTGGACGCCCAGCACGAGCACGCCGTCGAGGCGCTGGAGCTGGCCGACCACCGCGTCGCCGAGCTGCGGCAGGAGGACCGGGACGCCACCAAGCGGGTGGCCTCGCTGAGCGCCAGGATCGAGGCGCTCGGCATGAACCTCACCCGCAAGGACG
The DNA here is from genome assembly GCF_042667085.1 of Nocardia sp. NPDC057353. NCBI lineage: Bacteria > Bacillati > Actinomycetota > Actinomycetes > Mycobacteriales > Nocardiaceae > Nocardia > Nocardia sp. NPDC057353. Next base: position 181,471 of record NZ_JBHVAK010000002.1, on the reverse strand, counting down.
GCACCGCCTGGCTGGCCGAGCACAGCCCCGCCGGGCTGCTCGGCCCGCTCTCCGGGGTGCTGCGGGTGCGGGCGGGGTTCGAGGCCGCGGTGGCCGCCGTGCTCGGCCCGCTCGCCGACGCCACCGCCGCGGAGTCCACCGCCGCCGCCTACGCCGCGCTGCACGCCATCAAGGCGGCCGACGGCGGCCGGGTCGGGCTGGTGTTCCACACCGGGGAGCTGGCGGCGACCGCCGTCGCCGAGCTGCTCGACGGCGCCACCGCGCTGGCCGAGGTGGTCGAGTACCCGGACGAGCTGGCCCCCGCGGTACTCGCGCTGACCGCCGCCGTCGCCGTCGTCGACGACCTCGCCGCCGCGGCCGCGCTCCTCGCCGCCCGCCCCGAGCTGCGGATCGTCACCAGGGACGGCGACCTGGCAGGCACCGGCTGGGTGCTCGGCGGCTCCGAGCGGGCGCCGAGCAGGCTGGAGATCCAGGCCGAGATCGACGCCGCCGCCACCGAGCTCACCGCCGCCCAGCGCCGCGCCGCCGAGCTGGAGGCCGCGCTGGCGGGCGCGCTGGACGAGCAGACCGACCGCAGGCAGGCCGTCGACCACACCCTGCTCGCGCTGCACGAATCGGACCAGGCGCTGGTCGCGGTGTACGAACGGCTGGCCAGGCTGGGCGAGACCACCCGCACCGCGGAGAAGGAGAGCGCCCGCCTCTACGACCAGCGCACCGCCGCCGAGACCGGCCGGGAGCAGAGCCTGGCGACCCTCGCCGAGCTGGAGGACCGGCTGCGCAACGCCGAACTCGAGCAGGCCAGGATCGACGCCGACGGCTACGGCGCGGCGGGCACCGAGGCCGCGGGCCGGGAGCGTGAGGAGGCCGCCGCCGCGCTGGCCGAGGCCAGGACCATGGAGGTGGAGGCGCGGCTGGCCGTGCGCACCGCCGAGGAGCGCGCGCAGTCGGTGCACGGCAAGGCCGACTCGCTGCGCCGCGCCGCGCGGGCCGAGCGCGAGGCGCGGGCCAGGGCCGAGCGCGCGCAGGCCGCCCGGCGCAAGGCCGCCGCGGTCGCCGCCGCCGTCGCGGAGTCCGGCGCGCAGGTCGCGGGCGAGCTGGAGCAGGTGGTGGCGCGGGCCGCCGCGCGCCGCGACGAGCTGGTCCGCCGCCGCACCGAGGTGGCCGCCGAGGTGGAGCGGGTCAGGGAGCGGGTGCGGGTGCTCACCGCGCAGCTCACCCAGCTCACCGACGCCGTGCACCGGGACGAGGTCGCCAAGGCCGAGGCCGCGCTGCGGATCGAGCAGGTCGAGGCGACCATCGCCGAGCAGTTCGGGATCGCGCTGGACGACCTGGTCGCCGAGTACGGCCCCGACGTCCCGCTGCCCCCCTCCGAGCTGGAGCTGCACGAGTACGAGCAGGCGAAGGAGCGCGGCGAGGCCGTGACCCCGCCGCAGCCCATGCCCTACGACCGTGCCTCCCAGGAGCGCAGGGCGCGCCGCGCCGAGAAGGACCTCACCACGCTCGGCAAGGTGAACCCGCTCGCGCTGGAGGAGTTCGCCGCGCTGGAGGAGCGCTACAACTTCCTCGCCACCCAGCTGGAGGACGTGAAGAACGCCAGGCAGGACCTGCTCGACGTGGTCGCCGAGGTGGACGCGCGCATCCTGCAGGTCTTCACCGAGGCCTACGCCGACGTGGAGCGCGAGTTCGTCGGCGTCTTCGCCCGGCTCTTCCCCGGCGGCGAGGGGCGGCTGGTGCTCACCGACCCGTCGAACATGCTCACCACCGGCATCGAGGTGGAGGCGCGGCCGCCGGGCAAGAAGGTCAAGCGGCTCTCGCTGCTCTCCGGCGGTGAGAAGTCGCTGACCGCGGTGGCGCTGCTGGTGGCGATCTTCCGGGCGCGGCCGTCCCCGTTCTACGTCATGGACGAGGTCGAGGCGGCGCTCGACGACACCAACCTGCGCCGCCTCATCGGCCTCTTCGAGCAGCTGCGGGAGAAGAGCCAGCTGATCGTCATCACGCACCAGAAGCCGACCATGGAGATCGCCGACGCGCTCTACGGCGTCAGCATGCGCGGGGACGGCATCACCCAGGTGATCTCGCAGCGGCTGCGTGGGGAGAACCTGGCCCCGGCCGCCTCGGGGTAGGGGAGGCCCGCCGCTCGGAACGGTGACCGGTTACGTCGTTCCGAGGCGGACCGGTCGCGAACTAGAGCAGGTCGCTGACGTCGTCCGGGACGTCGACGGCGTACTTCCGCAGGATCTCCATGGAGATCACCTCGAGCGCGTTTTCGTGCGTGGCGGCCAGGATCACCGGCGCGGCCACGCCGTCCTCGTGCGCGTGCAGCCAGCGCACCGCGACGACGCACCAGCGGTCGCCCGGCTGCAGGCCGGGGAAGTTGTTCTCCGGGCGCGGGGTGCTGAGGTCGTTGCCGATGGAGGCCTGGTGTTCCAGGAACTCCGCGGTCGCGACGGTGCACACGGTGTGGCTGCCGAGATCCTCCGGGCCGGTGCTGCAGCAGCCGTCGCGGTAGAAGCCGGTGAGCGGATCGGCGCCGCACTCTTCCAGCGGCCCCCCAAGCACGTTTCGATCGGTCACGCCGCCGATCCTATTGGCCTCCGCCGAGAAGTTCCGCAGGACAAGAAATCTCGATGGCCGGTGTTTCGCCGCGCGGGCACCCTGACCAGCAGCTCAGCGGGGCTCTGCAAGGATGTCCGGTGTGAGTGCCGAAGCCTGGATTCTGATCGCCGTGATCGCCGCCGTCGTACTGGTGGTGTTGGTCGCGGGCTACGTCCTGTCCAAGCGGCGCCGGGTGTCGCTGACCGCCCCGGCGGAGGAGAAGGAGCTGACCGACCGCTCCGGCGGGTACTCCGCCGCGGGCGGATTCAGCTTCAGCAGGGGCGGTGCCGCGACCGCGGAGCCGGAGCCGCGGCTGCGCGACCGCACCGACACCGAGGGGCAGCCGCACGTCGGCGACGACGCCGCCGTGCCGCGCGACGCGCCCCGGCGCGGGATCACCGAGGTGCGGCTCCCGGACGCCGACGTCGAACAGTCCGGAACTGTCACCCGCCCCGATGAATCCACCGATCCCGCCACCGCCGCGCCGACCGGAACGGACACTCCCGACCCCGGGACCGCCGCCCCCGGCGAAACTGCTGCTGCCGGTGGTACGGCTGCTCCCGGCGGAACCCCCGCTCCGACCGGGACCGCCCCCGGCGACACCGATGCGGCGTCCGAGAGCACCGCCACCACCCCGACGGCCCCGTCCACCGCCGACACCGCGCCGTCCATCCCGGTACCCGACCCCTCGGCCGCCGCGGTCACCCCACCGACCGACGAGATCGCCCCGACCTCCGGCCGCCTGACCCGCCTCCGCGGCAGGCTCTCCCGCTCGCAGAACGCCGTCGGCAAGAGCCTGCTCGGCCTGCTCGGCGGCGGCGACCTGGACGAGGACTCCTGGGAGGAGATCGAGGACACCCTGGTCCTCGCCGACCTCGGCACCGCCAGCACCGGCGTGATCGTGCAGCGGCTGCGCGAGGAGATGGCGGCGCGCTCGGTGCGCACCACCGACGAGGCCCGCGCGGTCCTGCGCGCCGTCCTGGTCGAGGCGCTGCGCCCGGAGCTGGACCGCGCCGTCCGCGCCCTCCCGCACGCCGACCACCCGTCGATCCTGCTCGTGGTCGGCGTGAACGGCACCGGCAAGACCACCACCACCGGCAAGCTGGCCAGGGTGCTGGTCGCCGACGGCCGCCGGGTGCTGCTCGGCGCCGCCGACACCTTCCGCGCCGCCGCCGCCGACCAGCTGCAGACCTGGGGCGAGCGGGTCGGCGCCGACACCGTGCGCGGCCGCGAGGGCGCGGACCCGGCCTCGGTCGCCTTCGACGCCGTGACCGCGGGGATCGAGCGCGGCGTCGACGCCGTCCTGGTCGACACCGCGGGCAGGCTGCACACCAAGACCGGGCTGATGGACGAGCTCGGCAAGGTCAAGCGGGTGGTGGAGAAGAAGGCCGCCGTGGACGAGGTGCTGCTGGTGCTGGACGCCACCGTCGGGCAGAACGGCCTGGCCCAGGCGCGGGTCTTCGCCGAGGTGGTCGACATCACCGGCGTCGTGCTCACCAAGCTGGACGGCACCGCCAAGGGCGGCATCGTCTTCCAGGTGCAGCACGAGCTCGGCGTGCCGGTGAAACTGGTCGGCCTCGGCGAGGGCGCCGACGATCTGGCCCCGTTCGAGCCGGGCGCCTTCGTGGACGCGCTGCTCGGCTGAGACGCCCCCGTGACGGACCCCGCGGCGGCCCGAGATGCCGCCGTGGGCCGCGCGAAACGTGGCCGCAACACAACCGGCGCACCCGTTCACCTACGCGAAACACGGGAGATCGCCGGATGAAACACCAGGTGAGGATTCTTCTTCCCAGGTCCTGATGCCGAAGTCGGCCGGGCCCGAGATGAGGAGGACATCAAGGTGGATTTTCCCACGATCGGCGCGCCGGACGCCGGTGACACCGCATGGATGCTGGCGGCCGCTGCGCTCGTCTTGCTGATGACGCCAGGGCTCGCGTTCTTCTACGGCGGCATGGTCCGCGCCAAGAACGTGCTGAACATGATCATGATGAGCATCAGCGCGATGGGGCTCGTCACGGTCCTCTGGGCGCTGTACGGCTTCTCCGTCGCCTTCGGTGAGGACAAGGCCAACCTGATCGGCGACCCGACGCAGTACTTCGGGCTCGCGAAGGTCTTCGGTGGCGAGTACCTGGCCTCCACCGACCCGGAGGCGCCCGCGGCCATCCCGCTGTTCGGCACCATCCCGCTCTCGGTGTTCGTCGCCTTCCAGCTGATGTTCGCGATCATCACGGTCGCCCTCATCTCGGGTGCGGTGGCCGACCGCATCAAGTTCGGCTCCTGGCTGGTCTTCGCCGGTCTCTGGGCCACCATCGTCTACTTCCCGGTGGCGCACTGGGTCTTCGCCTTCGACGGCTACACCGCCGAGGAGGGCGGCTGGATCGCCAACAACCTCAAGGCCATCGACTTCGCCGGTGGCACCGCGGTGCACATCAACGCCGGTGTGGCGGGCCTGGTGCTGGCGCTGATCCTCGGCAAGCGCCGCGGCTGGCCCAAGACCCCGTTCCGCCCGCACAACCTGCCGTTCGTGATGCTCGGCGCCGGGCTGCTGTGGTTCGGCTGGTACGGCTTCAACGCGGGCTCCGCGGTCGGCGCCAACGGCATCGCGGGCGCCACCTTCCTGACCACCACGATCGCCACCGCCGCCGCCATGCTCGCCTGGCTGCTGGTGGAGAAGATCCGCGACGGCAAGCCGACCTCGCTCGGCGCCGCCTCCGGCATCGTGGCGGGCCTGGTCGCCATCACCCCGGCCTGTTCCTCGGTGAACACCGTCGGCGCGCTGGTGATCGGCGTCGTCGCGGGTGCGCTCTGCGCCCTCGCGGTCGGGCTGAAGTTCCGCTTCGGCTTCGACGACTCGCTCGACGTGGTCGGCGTGCACCTGGTCGGCGGTCTGGTCGGCACCCTGCTGGTCGGTCTGGTCGCGGCGCCGGAAGCACCGGCGGCGGTCTCCGGGCTGTTCTACGGTGGTGGCCTGGAGCCGCTGAAGCTGCAGGCCGTCGGCGCCTTCGCGGTGCTGGCCTACTCCGCGATCGCGACCGCGATCATCGCCCTCGCCATCAAGTTCACCATCGGCCTCCGGGTGTCCGACGAGGACGAGGCGCTGGGCGCGGACGAGTCCGAGCACGCGGAGAGCGCATACGATTTCGCTGCTGTGGGCGGCACGGCACGTACCACCGTCAAGGAGGCATGACGCATGAAACTGATCACCGCCATCGTCAAACCGTTCACCCTCGAGGACGTCAAGAGCGCGCTCGAGCAGGCGGGCATCCTCGGGATGACCGTGAGCGAGGTGCAGGGCTACGGCAGGCAGAAGGGCCACACCGAGGTCTACCGCGGCGCCGAGTACTCGGTGGACTTCGTGCCGAAGGTGCGGGTCGAGGTGGTCGTGGACGACGCCTCGGTGGACAAGGTCGTCGAGGTGATCGTCGAGGCATCGCGCACCGGCAAGATCGGTGACGGCAAGGTCTGGGTGACCCCGGTCGAGACCGTGGTGCGAGTGCGCACCGGCGAGCGCGGCAGCGACGCACTGTAGTACCGGGGCCGGTGGACGGACCGGCCCCGGATTCAGCACGAGAGAGCGGCGGCCCCGCTCCGGCCCGCACAGGGACCGGAGCGGGGTCGCGCGCGTGGAACGGGCGGTGAGTAGTGGGCAACAATCAGAACAACGGGGCTGCCGATCTGGTCCGGGCACGGGCTCAGCTGCTCGAGGGGGGCCATCCGCGCAATCCGCGGCTGGACGCGGAATCACTGCGGTCGGCGCTGGTCGACCTGTTCGACCTCTGGCTCACCGGCAAGGGCGCCGAGCTCGGCATCGGGCCGGACAGCGGGCTGGCGCTGGTCGCCGTCGGCGGGCTGGGGCGGCGCGAGATGCTGCCCTACTCCGACCTGGACCTGCTGCTGCTGCACGACGACGTCGACCCGGCCCGGGTGGCCGAGGTGGCCGACCAGCTCTGGTACCCGCTCTGGGACGCGCACATCAAGCTGGACCACAGCGTGCGCACGGTGCCGCAGGCGCTCCGCGTCGCCGCCGACGACATCCCGGCCGCGCTCGGCATGCTGGAGGCCAGGCACATCGTAGGCGACGCCGACCTGAGCAACCTGCTGATCGGCGGGGTGCGCCGGGAGTGGCGCACCAATATCCGCTCCCGCTTCGATGACCTGATCGCGCAGACCCGCACGCGCTGGCAGCGCAGCGGCGAGATCGCGCACCGGGCCGAGCCGGACCTGAAGAACGGCCGCGGCGGGCTCCGCGACATCCAGCTGCTCGACGCGCTCGCCATCGCCCAGCTCACCGATGCCATGCCCGGCCTCGGCCCGGACGTCCCCGGCGGCGGGCTGAAGCACGCGCACCGCAGGCTGCTCGACGTGCGCACCGAGCTGCACCGGGTGGCGGGCCGCGCCCGCGACCAGCTGCGCGCCCAGGACGCCGACGAGATCGGCGCCGCGCTGCGCATCGGCGACCGCTTCGACCTGGCCAGGACGCTCAGCGACTCGGCGCGCACGGTGAGCTACTCGGTGGATGTCGGGCTGCGCACCGCGGCCAACGCGCTGCCGCGCCGCGGCCTGGCCCGGCTGCGCCGGATGCCGGTGCGCCGCCCGATCGACGAGGGCGTGGTCGAGCACGCGGGCGAGGTGGTGCTGGCCCGCGATGCCAGGCCGCAGCGCGACCCCGGGCTGATCCTGCGGGTGGCCGCGGCCTCCGCCGTCACCGGGCTGCCGATGTCGGCCACCACCCTGAACCGGCTCTCCGAGGACGCGCCGGAGCTGCGCGAGCCGTGGCCCAAGGACGCCCTGAACGACCTGCTCGTGCTGCTCGGCGCGGGCCGCAACGCCATCGGCGTGATCGAGGCGCTGGACCGCACCGGGCTCTGGGGCAGGCTGCTGCCGGAGTGGGGCGCGGTGCGCGACCTGCCGCCCCGGGACGCCATCCACACCTGGACCGTCGACCGGCACCTCATGGAGACCGTCGCCTACGCGGGCGCGGGCAGCACCAGGGTCGCCAGGCCGGACCTGCTCGCGCTCGGTGCGCTGCTGCACGACATCGGCAAGGGCCGCGCGGGCGACCACAGCGTGGTCGGCGCCGAGCTGGCCACGCACATCGGGCGCAGGCTCGGGCTCTGGCCCTCGGATGTGCGCACGCTCAGCGCCATCGTCCGGTACCACCTGCTGCTGCCGGACACCGCGACCCGCCGCGACCTGGCCGACCCGGCCACCGTCGAACACGTGGTGACCGCGCTCGACGGCGATGTGCAGCTGCTGGAGCTGCTGCACACCCTGGCCGAGGCGGACTCGCTGGCCACCGGCCCCGGCGTCTGGGGCGACTGGAAGGCCTCGCTCATCGGCGACCTGGTGCGGCGCTGCCGGACCGTCATGCGCGGCGACGAGCTGCCAGCGCCGGAGCCGATCGCCCCTGAGCTGCTGGCCAAGGCCGCCGCGGGCGGGGTGCACGTGGAGCTGCAGCCCGGCGACGGCAAGCACACCCACACCGTTACGGTGATCGCCCCGGACGCGCCGGGGCTGCTCTCGGACGCCGCCGGGGTGCTCGCGCTGCACTCGCTGCGGGTGCTCTCGGCCGCGCTCGGCGTCGAGGGGGAGTCGGCCGTCGACACCTTCGTGGTGACCCCGCGCTTCGGCGGCCCGCCGGACGCCGGGCTGCTGCGCCAGGAACTCATCCGCGCCATGGCGGGCGACCTCGACCCGGGCGCGGTGCTGGCCAAGCGCGAACGCGACGCCGACGGCCCCGGCCCCGGCCCCTACGCGCAGGCGCAGCCGCGGGTGATCTGGTCGGAGGGGTCGGCGCCGGGCCGGGTGATCATGGAGCTGCGCGCCGAGGACCGGCTCGGCATGCTCACCCGGCTGGCCGCGGTCTTCGCGGAGTCCGCGGCCTCGGTGCGCTGGGCCAAGGTGGTGACCATGGGCTCGGCGGTCGTCGACACCTTCTGTCTCGAGCTCGGCGCGGGCGACACCCCCGAGCGCAGGGCCGCGCTGGAGCGGAGCGTGCTGGCGGTGGTGCCGCAGCCCGCCCCGAAGAAGCCGGAGGAGACGGGAGATTCGGCTGTCGGTTGAATCACCGACGCGATTCCGCTACCGCATCGAATGTGACGCAGATTACTATCGGGTGACCGGAAACGTCGATGAGAGGTGGGTCCGTTGGCGCTGGAGGTGGTATCGGCGTCGCTGATGACCAGCGACGGGACCAGGCACATCGCCCGCTGCGTCGGCAACGGGAACTGGGTGGTGTCCTGGCTGCCCGGCCGCACCCTCAGCGCGCCGCAGGCCGTCACCGCCATGACCATCGCCTCCGCGGTGGCCACCGGCGGCGCCGACGGCGCGGGCGAACTCGACGCGGCCGCCGCCGAACTCGGCCTCACCGGCCGCGAGGCGGTGTTCCTCGTCGCGGTGGAGGACCACGACTACCAGACCCAGCGCCCGCGGCCGCGGCGCTGAGCCCGCGGCGGGCACCGGCGGGCGGAGTTCACCGACCGCCGCGTGGTACGCCGCGTCCGCCGATTACCCTGGACGGGAAATGTCGTCCCCCCGAGTCCAGGAGCGCGATCGGTGTTCGAATCACTGTCCGACCGGCTGACAGGTGCCCTCAAGGATCTGCGTGGCAAGGGGCGTCTGTCACCGGCCGACATCGACGCCACCGCGCGCGAGATCCGGCTGGCGCTGCTGGAGGCCGACGTCGCGCTGCCGGTGGTGCGCGGCTTCATCGCCCGGATCAAGGAGCGCGCCAACGGCGCCGAGGTCTCGGCGGCGCTGAACCCGGCGCAGCAGGTCGTCAAGATCGTCAACGAGGAGCTCGTCGGCATCCTCGGCGGCGAGACCCGCAGGCTCACCCTGGCCAAGACCCCGCCGACCGTCATCATGCTGGCCGGTCTGCAGGGCGCCGGTAAGACCACGCTCGCGGGCAAGCTCGCGAAATGGCTGCGCGGGCAGGGCCATCAGCCGCTGCTCGTCGCCTGCGACCTGCAGCGCCCCGGCGCCGTCACCCAGCTGCAGGTGGTCGGCGAGCGGGCGGGCGTCCCGGTCTTCGCGCCGCATCCCGGCACCGGGCTCGGCGGGGAGAACCAGCTCGGCGTCTCGGCCGCCGACCCCGTGCGGGTCGCGGAGTCCGGCATCGCCGAGGCGAAGGCCAAGCAGTACGACGTGGTCATCGTCGACACCGCGGGTCGGCTCGGTATCGACGCCGAACTGATGCAGCAGGCCTCCGGCATCCGCGATGCCGTGCAGCCGGACGAGGTGCTCTTCGTCCTCGACGCCATGATCGGCCAGGACGCGGTGAGCACCGCCGAGGCGTTCCGCGACGGCGTCGGCTTCACCGGCGTGGTGCTGACCAAGCTGGACGGTGACGCCCGCGGCGGTGCGGCGCTCTCGGTCCGCAATGTCACCGGCGCGCCGATCATGTTCGCCTCCACCGGCGAGAAGCTGGAGGACTTCGACGTCTTCCACCCGGACCGGATGGCCAGCCGCATCCTCGGCATGGGCGACGTGCTCACCCTCATCGAGCAGGCCGAGCAGGTCTACGACCAGCAGCAGGCCGAGGAGGCGGCGCGCAAGATCGGCAGCGGCGAGCTGACGCTGGAGGACTTCCTGGAGCAGATGCTCGCCATCCGCAAGATGGGGCCGATCGGCAACCTGCTCGGCATGCTCCCCGGCGCGGGCCAGATGAAGGACGCGCTCGCCGCCGTCGACGACAAGCAGCTGGACCGGGTGCAGGCCATCATCCGCGGCATGACCCCCGCCGAGCGCGCCGAACCCAAGATCATCAACGCCTCCCGCAGGCTGCGCATCGCGAACGGCTCGGGTGTCCAGGTCTCCGACGTGAACCAGCTGGTGGACCGGTTCTTCGAGGCCAGGAAGATGATGGCGGCCATGGGCAGGCAGATGGGCATGCCCGGCGCCAACCGGCGGAACAACCGCAAGGGGAAGAAGGGCAAGAAGGGCGGGCGCGGCCCGACCCCGCCGAAGGTGCGCGGCGGCTTCCCCGGCATGCCGGGGCTTCCGCCCGGCATGCCCGACATCTCCAACATGCCCGCCGGGCTCGACCAGCTGCCGCCCGGGCTGGAGGGGTTCGACATCTCGAAGCTGAAGTTCCCCAAGCAGTAGCGGTTTCCCGGCCCGGCCCGGCCCGGCCGCGAGGTCCGGGAGCCGGGACGCGGGCTCTCTCCGCGATGCTGGGTTCCCGCGGCGCGGGGTTTTCAGAGCGCTGGGCAACTCCGTGACGGGGGAGAGAGCCGCAGCACGGGTGTGGACCGTCCCGGGCGGGGACGGTCCGGGCAAAGGAGGTCGTGGTGCATCTGCGAGGTGTGGTTCTGCCCGAGGCCGAGGTGCGTGACCTCTGGGTGCACGAGGGACGGGTCACCTACGAGCCCGTGCCCGGTGCCGAGACCTTCGCGCGGGACGGCTGGATCGTGCCCGGCCTGGTGGACGCGCACTGCCACGTCGGCATCCGGTACGGCGGCGGGCACGAGGACCGGGACGGCGCGATCGAGCAGGCCGTCACCGAGCGGGAGGCGGGCGCGCTGCTGCTGCGCGACGCGGGCTCGCCGATCGACACCCGCTTCGTGGACGAGCACGAGGAGCTGCCGCGGATCATCCGGGCGGGCAGGCACATCGCGCGCCCCAAGCGCTACATCCGGGAGCTCGGCATCGAGCTGGACGACGAGCGCGACCTGCCGGAGATCGTGGCCGAGCAGGCCAGGTTCGGCGACGGCTGGGTGAAGATCGTCGGCGACTGGATCGACCGCGCGGTCGGCGACCTGCGCCCGCTCTGGAGCGACTCTGTGCTGCGGGAGGCGATCGACGCCGCGCACGCCAACGGCGCCAGGGTCACCGCGCACGTGTTCGGCGAGGACGCGCTGCCCGGGCTCATCAATGCCGGGATCGACTGCCTGGAGCACGGCACCGGCCTCACCGACGACACCGTCGCGCTCATGGTCGAGCACGGCACCGCGCTGGTGCCGACGCTGGTCAATATCGACACCTTCCCCGGCATCGCCGACGGCGCGGGCAGGTTCCCGGTCTACGCCGCGCACATGCGCGACCTGCACCGCCGGGTGCGCGACACCGTCGGCCGCGCGCACGAGGCCGGGGTGCCGATCTACGCGGGCACCGACGCGGGCGGCTCGATCCGGCACGGCCGGATCGCCGACGAGATCGGCGCGCTCGCGGGCGCCGGGCTCTCCGCGCACGACGCGCTCGGCGCCGCCTCCTGGGCCGCCCGCCGCTGGCTCGGCCGCCCGGTCCTGGAGGAGGGCGCCCCCGCCGATTTCGTCCTCTACGACACCGATCCGCGCACCGACCCGGCCGCGCTGACCGCCCCGCGCGCGGTGATCCTGCGCGGCAGGCCCTACCCGCGGCGCGACCCCGTGACCGCGCACCGCTGAATTCCGGACCGCGGGCCCGTCACAACAGGGAGAAGCGCCACCGACCGGAAGGAATCCCGTGCGCGAACTCGTCGTGACCCAGAACATCACCCTCGACGGTGTGATCGAAGCCGCCGACTGGTTCTCGGTGGCGGGCACCGACCCGGAGGCCACCGCCGACCTGGACGCCGCGCTGCGCGCGCAGGCCGCCGCCTCGGACGCGGTGCTCTTCGGCAGGCGGACCTTCGAGGAGATGCGCGGCTTCTGGCCCGAGCAGACCGACGACACCACCGGCGTCACCGAGCACCTGAACTCCGTCACCAAGTACGTCGTCTCCCGCACCCTCACCGAGCCCGGCTGGGCCAACTCGGAGATCCTCTCCGGCCCGCTCGCCGCGGAGGTCGCGGGCATCAAGGCGCGGCCCGGTCGCGCCATCGTGGTCACCGGCAGCATCCGGCTGTGCCACGCGCTCATCGCCGCGGACCTGGTGGACGAGTACCGGCTCTTCGTCTACCCGGTGGTGGTCGGCTCCGGCGCCCGGCTCTTCGCGGACGCCACCGGGGTGCCGCCGCTGCGGCTCGCCGAGTCCATGGCCTTCCGCTCCGGCGTGGTGCTGCTCAGCTACCGACGGAGCTGACCGAGCCGATTTCGGGCGGACCGCCCCCGTCTGGCACAATGATCCACCGTCCTTCTGGACGCGTGTCAGCCCGTCTCCGGTTCCGTACCGCGCGGCGGTCACACACTTCGAGCGCGAAACCGGACCCGCAGACCGTGCGGGGTCGCTGAATCGCGCAGTGACCATTCGGCCGCCCCCGCGGCGGCCACCACCGAAAGGCAGAACTCACAGCCATGGCTGTTCGCATCAAGCTCACCCGCCTGGGCAAGATCCGCAACCCGCAGTACCGCGTCGTCGTCGCCGACGCCCGCACCCGCCGCGACGGCCGGGCCATCGAGTCGATCGGCAAGTACCACCCCAAGGAAGAGCCCTCGCTGATCGAGATCGACGCGGAGCGCGTGGCGTACTGGCTCGGCGTCGGCGCCCAGCCCACCGAGCCCGTGCAGCGGCTGCTGGAGATCACCGGTGACTGGCAGAAGTTCAAGGGCCTGCCGGGCGCGGAGGGCACCCTCAAGGTGAAGCCCGCCAAGCCGAGCAAGCTGGACCTGTTCAACGCCGCGCTGGCCGCCGCCGACAACGAGCCCTCCGCCGAGGCCGTGACGCCGAAGAAGAAGGCGAAGAAGGCCGACGACGCTGCGGCCGAGTCGACCGAAGCCGCCGAGTAATGAGCGTGGTCGTCGCCGATGCCGTGGAGCACCTGGTGCGCGGCATCGTCGCCAACCCGGACGATGTCCGGGTCGAGCTGATCACCGGCAGGCGCGGCCGCACCGTCGAGGTGCACGTGCACCCGGACGACCTGGGCAAGGTCATCGGCCGCGGCGGCCGCACCGCCACCGCGCTGCGCACGCTGGTCGCCGGGATCGGCGGCCGCGGCATCCGGGTCGACGTGGTCGACACCGACGCGTAGATGGAACTCGTCGTCGGACGGGTCGCCAAGTCGCACGGCGTGCGCGGCGAACTCGTCGTCGAGATCCGCACCGACGATCCCGGCGCCCGCTTCGCGCCCGGCGCCGTCCTGCTCGGCAGGCCGCCGCGGGCGCGCACCGGGGGCACGGAGTTCACCGTGGAGTCGGCCCGAGAGCACTCGGGCCGGCTTCTCGTGCGTCTGCGCGGGGTGGACGGTCGCGACGCGGCGGACGCGCTGCGCGGCACGCTGTTTCTGGTGGACAGCGCCGACCTGCCGCCGAGCGAGGACCCGGACGAGTTCTACGACCACGAACTCGAGGGGCTCGCGGTGCGGCTCACCGACGGCACCGCCGTCGGCACCGTCACCGAGGTGCTGCACTCGGCCGCGGGCGAGCTGCTCTCGGTGCGCGCCGAGGACGGCAGGGAGATCCTGGTCCCGTTCGTCACCGCCATCGTGCCGACCGTCTCGGTGGCCGACGGCCTCGTGGTGATCGACCCGCCCGCGGGGCTGCTCGATCCGGAATGAGGCCGTCGTGAAACTGGATGTGCTCACGATCTTCCCCGAGTACCTGGAGCCGCTGCGCGCCGCGCTGCTCGGCAAGGCCATCGACCGCGGGCTGATCTCGATCGGCGTGCACGACCTGCGGAACTGGACGCACGACGTGCACCGGTCGGTGGACGACTCGCCGTACGGCGGCGGGCCGGGCATGGTCATGAAGCCCTCCGTGTGGGGTGTCGCGCTGGACGAGGTCTGCCCGGACGAGGCGCTGCTGGTGGTGCCGACCCCGGCGGGGGTGCCGTTCACGCAGGCCACCGCGGAGCGCTGGGCGGCCGAGCGGCACCTGGTCTTCGCCTGCGGCCGGTACGAGGGCATCGACCAGCGGGTCTTCGACGATGCCGCGCGCCGGGTGCGGGTCGAGGAGGTGAGCATCGGTGACTACGTGCTCATCGGCGGTGAGGCCGCCGTCCTGGTGATGGTCGAGGCGGTGGTCCGGCTGCTGCCCGGCGTGCTGGGCAACCAGCAGTCGCACCGGGAGGACTCCTTCTCCGACGGCCTGCTCGAGGGCCCCAGCTACACCCGTCCGGTGGTGTGGCGCGATCTCGAGGTGCCGCCGATCCTGCTCTCCGGCGACCACGCCAAGATCGCGGCCTGGCGGCACGAGCGGGCGCTGGAGCGCACCCGCGCCCGCAGACCCGACCTGCTCCCCGGCGACGACGGCGTCCCCGACCCGGCCTGACCGCGCCCGTGATGCGGCTTTACCGCGCCCGTGACCCGGCCTGACCACGCCCGTGACCCGGCCTGACCGCGCACGCGACCCGCCCGACCGTGCACGCGACCCGGACTGGCCGCGCACGCGACCCAGCCCGACCGATCGGGCCGGCGCGCCCGCTCAGCCGGACGGGATCACCGCGGCCCGCCCGTCCGCACCGGGCACCAGCACACCCCAGGGCGCGGCGTGCAGCCGCGCGGTCTGCGCGACCGGCATGGCCAGCGCCGGTTCCTCCCCGCGCGCCGTCGGTCGCGGCCCCGCGAGGTGGGTGCGCTCACCGGTCCGGAGGTCGTAGGCGACCAGCGACCCGTCGTCGCGCGCCCCGCCGCGCGGCCGCAGCGTCGCCAGCAGCACGCCGTCGGGGGATTCGGTGCTCATCAGCACCTCCTCTCCCGCATCGAGCGGCGCGGTCCAGCGCACCCCGCCGTCCGGCTCCACGAACCGCATCTCGGTGTTCTGCGCCAGCACCGAGCTGTCCATGATCAGCGCGGTGCCGCCCGGGCGGGCGAAGCGGTAGCGGGACTTCTCGCCGACCGCCTGACGGCCGAGCTCCTCGCCGCTCCGCAGCGCGAGGAACACCCGCTCGGCGTCGGACTTCAGCGTCAGGGTGTCGGACGAATCGACCACGACGGTGTCGGTTCCGGTGAACGTGCGCGCCCACAGCTCGGCGCCGGTGAGCCGGTCGAACGCGGCGACCGCGAGGTCGAGCCCGGTGCCGTCCTGCGCGAAGCGGGTGGGGCAGCGCAGCAGCGCGACCTCCCGCGTCAGCAGCACGGAGAGGTCGTCCTCGGTGAACGGCGGGGCGCAGCCCCACCGTGCCGGGTCGGCCGTCCAGCGCGGCCGGTTCGTCGCCGGGTCGCGGAGCACGACCCTGCCCTCCTCGATGCCGCTCTCCCACCACAGGTCGGCGGCGGTGCTCCACAGCTCGGCCCCGGTCTCGGCGGAGTAGGCGACGAAGCCGGGAGAGTTCGTCCAGCGCACCAGCAGCACGTCGCTGAAGGGCAGCGCCGTCGTCCGCTGCCGGTCGGGGGCGCTCCCGGCCCGCTGGATCGTCCACCGCTGCTCGCCCCCCGGACTCCGGCCGAGGATCGTGGTACCGCGCACGGTGTAGATGCCGGAATCGGTCACCCCCGCGTCGTCGAAGGCGCCGAGCTCGACGGCGCGGATCCCGGACAGCTCCAGCCCGCCCGGCGGCCGCGACCCCGCGGCACCCCCGCACGCCGCCAGCAGCAGTACCAGCCCGAACGCGGCCACCGCCCGGACCGCTCGATTCCACCCCATGCCGAACTCCTCCCCCGAGGTACGTGTCGGCGAGGATCATTGCACGCCCCACCGACAGGGTCTACGGCAGCAGCCGGGCCCGCCGCGCCCTGGCGACCGCCTCCACCCTGGTGTGCGCGTCCAACTTGCTCATAGCGCTGCGCAGGTAGCTCTTCACCGTCTCCGCGCCGACCGAGAGCCGCGCCGCCGCCTCCTGATTCGTGCAGCCGAGCGCGATCTGGGCGAGCACGTCGAGCTCCCGGCGGGAGAGCCGGGGCGCGTCGACGGCGGGGGCGCCCGCGAGCATGCGGGTGATCCGGTCGCCGACGGCGTCGACGCGGGCGCGCAGCGCGGGGTCGGCCACGGCGCCCGCGATCTCCCTGAGCTCGGCGTGGATATCGCGCAGCTCCTCGCTGTCCGCGCCCGCGGGCGCCGGGTCGGCGAGCCGGAGCAGCCGCAGCCGCCGGTCCACCTCGTCGCGGACGGTGATCTCGCGGGCCAGGTGCCGCGCCGCCCCGATCATCAGCTCGGCGGTGCGGCCGCCGAGCGGGGAGCCGCCGCGGTTCGCGGCGTACAGCACCGCGCGGGGTTCCCGGTCCACCACCACCGGCACCGCGAGCACCGAGCGGATGCCCTCGCCGAGCACCGGCCGGTCGTAGTCGTGCGTGATGGAGGAGGCGCTGCGGTAGTCGGCCACCGAGGCGGGGGCGCCGGTGTCCATGACCTGCCCGCCCAGGCCGGACATCCGGAGCACGGTGAGCCCGCGCAGCGCGTTGGTCGTGGTGCCGACGAACTCCGAGAGCAGCAGCGCATCCCGCGCGACCTCGCCGCCGAACGCCACCGGCACCCCCGCCTCCCCGGCCACCAGCCGCAGCGCCGCGCGCAACGCGTCACCGTCGCGCGGGCGGAGCAGGTGCCCACCGGGCGCACGATCGCGGCTCATTCGAAGGTCACCCCTTTTCGGGGGTAGTGCGGGACGTGACGTGTCCCACATTCTAGGCGGACTCCGGCGCGCGGCCGGAGCCGCACGAGGGAGGACCACATGGTGACCGAACCGGCCACGCTCGACAGCACCCCGGACCAGCGGGTGAGCACTCTGCTGGCGACCTACGACGGCCCGGCCGCGACCGCCGCGGTGCTGCTCTGCGACCGGCACCCGGCCGACCGGGTCGCGGTCACCGTCGTCGATCCCGACCTGCGCCACACCGACCTCACCTACGGCGAGCTGCGCGAGCGCTCGGAGCGGTTCGCCGCCGCGCTGGCCGAGCTCGGCGTCGGCCCCGGCGACCGAGTGGCCACGCTGATGGCCAAGTCGGCCGACCTGGTGGTCGCGCTGCTCGGCATCTGGCGGCGCGGCGCGGTACACGTCCCGCTCTTCACCGCCTTCGCCCCGCCCGCCATCGCCTTCCGGCTCACCGCGAGCGCGGCGCGCTGGGTGGTCGCCGACGCCGACCAGGCCGCGAAGCTGCGCCCCGGCGACGACATCCCGGCCGACGCGCCGTGGGGCGTGATCGTCGCGGGCGGCGAGCAGCCGGGCGCGCTGCGCTTCGAGGAGCTGCTCGCGCGGTACTCCGCCGCCGACCCGCGCGCCGCCGCGGTGACCGTGGGCGGCGACGGCCCGCTGGTGCAGCTCTTCACCAGCGGCACCACCGGGACCCCGAAGGGCGTGCCGATCCCGCTGCGCGCGCTGGCCTCTTTCCACGCCTACCAGGAGTTCGCGCTGGACGTCCGGCCGGAGGACGTCTTCTGGAACGCCGCCGACCCCGGCTGGGCCTACGGGCTGTACTACGCGATCCTGGCGCCGCTGGCGTCCGGGATCCGCTCCCTGCTGCTGCACGCGCCGTTCTCGCCCGCGCTCACCTGGCAGGTGCTGGAGCGCTTCGGCGTCACCAACTTCGCGGCCGCACCCACCGTCTACCGGGCCCTGCGCGCCGAACCCGCGCCGGAGGGGATCGCGCTGCGCCGCGCCTCGTCGGCGGGCGAGCCGCTCACCCCCGAGGTGGTGGCCTGGTCGGCGCGGACGCTCGGCGTCCCGGTCCGCGACCACTACGGCCAGACCGAGCACGGCATGGTGATCTGCAATGCCTGGCACGAGGCGCTGGACGCCACCGTTCCGCTCGGCTCGATGGGCAGGCAGCTGCCCGGCTGGCACTGCGCGGTCCTCGCCGACGACGCCGACACCGAGGCGCCCACCGGCGAGCTCGGCCGGGTCGCCATCGACACTCGGAACAGCCCGCTGCTCTGGTTCACCGGTTACCTGGACGCCCCCGAGCGCACCGCGCAGCGCTTCACCGCGGACGGCCGCTGGTACCTCACCGGCGACGCGGGCTCCGTCGACGCCGACGGCTTCTTCCGCTTCTCCGCCAGGGACGACGACGTGATCATCATGGCCGGCTACCGGATCGGCCCGTTCGAGGTGGAGAGCGTGCTGCTGCTGCACCCCGCGATCGCCGAGGCCGCGGTGGTCGGGATGCCGGACGAGCTGCGCGGCGAGGTGCTGGAGGCCTTCGTCGTGCTGCGGCAGGAGGCCACCGGCGACACCGCGCTCGCCGCCGAGCTGCAGAAGCTGGTCAAGGAGAAGTTCGCCGCACACGCCTACCCGCGCCGGGTGCACTTCGTCGAGGCACTGCCCAAGACCCCCAGCGGCAAGGTGCAGCGCTACCTGCTCCGCCAGGGCGGCCCCCGGTGACCGCCCCCGCCTACGACAGCGGCCTCGCCGACACCCCGCTGCTCGGCGAGACCATCGGGGGCAACCTCGAGCGGATCGCCGCCGCGCACCCGGGGCGCGAGGCCCTGGTCGACCGGGTCTCCGGCCGCCGCTGGCGCTACCGCGAGCTGCTCGCCGCGGTCGACGCGCTCGCGACCGGGCTGCTCGGGCACGGCGTCCGCGCAGGCGACCGGGTCGGAATCTGGGCGCCGAACTGCGCGGAGTGGTTCCTGGTGCAGTACGCCACCGCGAAGATCGGCGCGATCCTGGTGAACATCAACCCGGCGTACCGCACCTCGGAGCTGGAGTTCGTGCTCCGCCAGGCCGGGGTCGGGGTGCTGGTGACCGCGGAGTCCTTCAAGACCTCGGACTACGTCGCGATGGTCGGCGAGGTGCGTCCCGCGGTCCCGGAGCTGCGATCGGTGCTGGTCCTCGGCTCGCCGGAGTGGGCGGCGCTGGCGGCCACCGCACCGGACCCCGCCCGGCTGGCCGCCGTCGCCGCCGAGCTCTCCGCCGACGACCCGATCAATATCCAGTACACCTCGGGCACCACCGGCTTCCCCAAGGGCGCCACGCTCAGCCACCACAACATCCTGAACAACGGCTGGTTCGTCGGCGAGCTCTGCGGCTACACCGAGCACGACCGGATCTGCGTCCCGGTGCCCTTCTACCACTGCTTCGGCATGGTCATGGGCAACCTGGCGAGCACGACGCACGGCGCCGCCGTCGTCATCCCGGCGCCGTCGTTCGACCCGGAGGCCACCCTGGCCGCGGTCGCCGCCGAGCGCTGCACCTCGCTCTACGGCGTGCCGACCATGTTCATCGCCATGCTCGCCGCGCTCGACGCGGGCGCCGAGCACGACCTCTCGACGCTGCGCACCGGCATCATGGCGGGCTCGCCGTGCCCGGTCGAGGTGATGAAGCGGGTCATCGAGCGGATGAACATGGTCGAGGTCTCGATCTGCTACGGCATGACCGAGACCTCGCCGGTCTCCACCCAGACCCGCCGCGACGACAGCCTCGACCGGCGCACCGCCACGGTCGGCCGGGTCGGGCCGCACCTGGAGGTGAAGATCGTCGACCCGGCGACCGGGCGGACGCTGCCGCGCGGCGAGCCCGGCGAGCTCTGCACCCGCGGCTACTCGGTGATGCTCGGGTACTGGGGCGAGCCGGAGAAGACCGCCGAGGCGGTGGACGCCGCGCGCTGGATGCACACCGGCGACATCGCCGTCATGGACGGCGCCGGCTACCTCGCGGTGACCGGGCGGATCAAGGACATGGTGATCCGCGGCGGGGAGAACATCTACCCGCGCGAGATCGAGGAGTTCCTCTACACCCACCCGGATGTACTGGACGCCCAGGTGATCGGGGTGCCGGACGCCACCTACGGCGAGGAGCTGATGGCCTGGATCCGGCTGCGCGACGGCGCGGCCCCGCTGGACGCCGAGCGGCTGGGCGCGTACTGCGCGGGCAAGCTGGCGCACTACAAGATCCCGCGCTACGTACACCTGGTCGAAGAGTTCCCGATGACCGTCACCGGCAAGGTGCGCAAGGCCGAAATGCGCGAGCTGGCACGGGATCTGCTCGCCCGCCCGGACGCCTGACCCGCGGCGTCGGTGGGCGCCGGTAGGGTGGCGCCTCGTGACGACAGTGCCCGAGACCTCAGCTCCGCCCAGCCCCGGTGTGCCCAGCGTCGACCGCCGTCTCGCCGAGGAACTCGGCGTCCGGGAGAGCCAGGTGCGCGCCGCCGTCGAGCTGCTCGACGGCGGCGCCACCGTCCCCTTCGTCGCCCGGTACCGCAAGGAGGCCACCGACGGGCTGGACGACGCGCAGCTGCGCACCCTGGAGGAGCGGCTGCACTACCTGCGCGAGCTGGACGAGCGCCGCGCTGCCGTCGTGGAATCCATTCGCGGCCAGGGCAAGCTCGACGACGAGCTGCACCGGCAGCTGCTGCTCGCCGACACCAAGGCCAGGCTGGAGGACATCTACCTCCCGTTCAAGCCGAAGCGGCGCACCAAGGCGCAGATCGCGCGCGAGGCCGGGCACGAGCCGGTCGCCGACGCCCTGATCGGCGACCCCGCCACCGACCCGGCCGGTTACACCGCCGAGCAGCTGGACGGCGCCCGCGCCATCCTGGTCGAGCGCTTCGCCGAAGACGCCGACCTGGTCGGCGAGCTGCGCGAGCTCATGTGGCAGCGCGGCCGGGTCAGCGCGGCCGTCCGCCCCGGCAAGGAAGAAGCGGGCGCCAAGTTCGCCGACTACTTCGAGTTCGCCGAGGCCTTCGCCTCGCTGCCGTCGCACCGCATCCTCGCGCTGCTGCGCGGGGAGAAGGAAGAGATTCTCGCGCTGAAACTGGAGCCGGACACCGAGGAGCCGGAGCCGGGTGAGCGCACCGTCTACGAGGGCCGGATCGCCACCCGCTTCGGTATCGCCGACCGCGGCCGCGCCGCCGATGGCTGGCTGCTCGACACCGTGCGCTGGGCCTGGCGCACCAAGCTCCAGGTCAGCCTCGGCATCGACACCAGGATGCGGCTGCGCCAGGCCGCCGAGAAGGACGCGGTCGACATCTTCGCCGCCAACCTGCGCGACCTGCTGCTCGCCGCCCCCGCGGGCACCCGCACCACCATGGGGCTCGACCCCGGGTACCGCACCGGGGTCAAGGTGGCCGTGGTGGACGCCACCGGCAAGGCGGTCGCCACCGAGGTCATCTACCCGCACAAGCCGCAGGGGCAGACCGAGAAGTCGCTGGCCGTGCTGGCCGCGCTGGTCGCCAGGTTCGGCGTCGAGCTGATCGCGATCGGCAACGGCACCGCCTCCCGCGAGACCGACGCGCTCGCCGCCGAGCTCATCGCCAGGATCCCGGAGAACAAGCCGACCAAGATCGTGGTCTCCGAGGCGGGCGCCTCGGTCTACTCCGCCTCGGCCTACGCCTCGCAGGAGCTGCCGGACATGGACGTCTCGCTGCGCGGGGCGGTCTCCATCGCACGCAGGCTGCAGGACCCGCTGGCCGAGCTGGTGAAGATCGACCCGAAGTCGATCGGGGTCGGGCAGTACCAGCACGACGTCTCCGAGACGCTGCTGGCCCGCTCGCTGGGCGCGGTCGTCGAGGACGCGGTGAACGCCGTCGGCGTCGACGTGAACACCGCCTCGGTGCCGCTGCTCTCCCGGGTCTCCGGCATCAGCGGCTCGGTGGCCGAGAGCATCGTCGCGCACCGCGACCAGAACGGCCCGTTTCGCAGCCGCACCGCGCTCAAGGAGGTGCCGCGGCTCGGGCCGAAGGCCTTCGAGCAGTGCGCGGGCTTCCTCCGGATCCGTGACGGCGATGACCCGCTCGACACCTCCGCCGTGCACCCCGAGGCCTACCCGGTGGTGCGCCGCATCCTGGACTCCACCGGCGGCGGCATCACCGAGATCATCGGCAACCCGCGCGCCCTGCGCGCGCTGCGGCCCGCGGACTTCACCGACGAGCGCTTCGGCGTCCCCACGGTCACCGACATCATCGCCGAGCTGGAGAAGCCGGGCCGGGACCCGCGCCCGGAGTTCAAGACCGCCGAGTTCGCCGCGGGCGTGGAGAAGGTCGCCGACCTGCAGCCCGGCATGGTGCTGGAGGGCGTGGTCACCAATGTCGCCGCCTTCGGCGCCTTCGTCGACGTCGGGGTGCACCAGGACGGGCTGGTGCACGTCTCGGCCATGTCGAAGAACTTCGTCGACGATCCGCGCAGCGTGGTGAAGTCCGGCGACGTGGTGAAGGTCAAGGTGCTCGAGGTCGACGTGGCCAGGCAGCGCATCGGGCTCTCGCTCCGGCTGGACGACGAACCGGGCAAACCGGCCGGGCGCGAGGAGCGCGGCGGCCGCGGTGATCGCCCCCGTGGCGGCGGCAGGCCCAGGCAGAATGGACAGGGCAAGCCGCAGGGCGACGGGCGCGGCCAGGGCCGACAGAACCAGCCTCAGCAGCGCCGCCCGGCCCCGACGAACGGTGCCATGGCCGACGCCATGCGGCGCGCGGGGTTCGGCAAGTAGACCGGGAGGAGCGCGGTGTTGCGGCGATGGCTCG
Source organism: Nocardia sp. NPDC057353 (assembly GCF_042667085.1). Taxonomy (NCBI): domain Bacteria; kingdom Bacillati; phylum Actinomycetota; class Actinomycetes; order Mycobacteriales; family Nocardiaceae; genus Nocardia; species Nocardia sp. NPDC057353. The sequence continues at coordinate 158,697 of NZ_JBHVAK010000002.1, read as the reverse complement.
AGCAGGACGTGATCGCCCAGGGCCGGTTGCCGCTGCTGTGCTTCCTGCTCGGCTTCATCGTCGGGTTCGTGCTCATCCGGATCAGCGTGCGGATGATCCGGGCGAAGGTGCGCTGGTGGCCGGGGAACGTCAGGGCCGGTGACACGCACATCCACCACGTGGTGTTCGGCGTGATCCTGGTGCTGGCCTCCGGCATCGGCATGATCTCCACCTCGGAGACGGCGAGCCGCTCGACGGCCGCCCTGCTCGCGGCCGCCTTCGGGGTGGGCGCGGCGCTGGTGCTCGACGAGTTCGCGCTGATCTTCTACCTGCGCGACGTGTACTGGGAGAAGCAGGGCCGCACCTCGGTGGACGCGGTGTTCGTCGCGATCGCCGTCACCGGGCTGCTGCTGCTCGGCTTCCACCCGCTCTGGCTGCTGGAGATCAACGACTTCCGGGCCGACCCGAGCCTCGCCGTCCGGGTCGTCGTCGCGGTCTTCGCACTGGTGAACCTGGTGCTCGCGGCGATCGTGATCGCCAAGGGCAAGATCTGGACCGGGCTCTTCGGCATGTTCTTCCTGCCGCTGCTCGTGGTCGGGGCGCTGCGGCTGAGCAGGCCGGGGGCGCCGTGGGCACGCTGGCGGTACGCGGACCGGCGGCGCAGGCTGATGGTGCGCGCCATCGTGCGCGAGCGGCGCTACCGGCGTCCGGTGATCCGGGCCAAGATCTTCGTCCAGGACCTGGTGGCGGGGAAACCCGACGTCGACCACGTGCGCCACGCCGCCGAGGCCGAGCTGGCCCGCAAGGTGGTGCCCGCGCCCGCAGCGCCGCACCGGCACGCCCACCACCGCGAGCCCGCCGAGCAGAGCTGACCGGCCCCGATTTCAACGCGGCCGGCTCGTCTGGCACACTGTTCGGGTTGCCCCGGGCCGTTCCCCGGCTCCGGCATCCCTTGTACCGAGCACGAACCGGCCGAGCACGCGAGTGCCGCCAGGGTCCTCTGTTCCACCATGAACCGTTAAGGACGGACAATGAACACCCTTGACTTCGTCGACGAGAAGTCGCTGCGCAGCGACATCCCGGCCTTCCGCCCGGGTGACACGCTGAACGTGCACGTGAAGGTCATCGAGGGCTCCAAGGAGCGCATCCAGGTCTTCAAGGGCGTCGTGATCCGCAGGCAGGGCGGCGGCATCCGCGAGACCTTCACGGTCCGCAAGGTGTCGTTCGGTGTCGGCGTGGAGCGCACCTTCCCGGTGCACAGCCCCAACATCGACCACATCGACGTGGTGACCCGCGGCGACGTCCGCCGGGCCAAGCTGTACTACCTGCGTGACCTGCGCGGCAAGGCCGCCAAGATCAAGGAGAAGCGCTGAGCTTCCGCGCGGGGGCGCGCTGACGCGCCCCGCGCCGACGATCTCCTTCGGCCCGGTACCGGATTCTCATCCGGTACCGGGCCGAAGTGCGCGTGGCGTCCTCGAGTGCGGCGGCTACGCTGTTCGGCGTGGCAGACGAGAGCGGTTCGGTGGGCGTGTCCGGAGCGGGCGAGGGCAGGTCGGGGGAGGGCGGCCGGGCGGCGCGGCGCAAGCAGCAGCAGCGCAAGCAGCGGCCGTTCTGGCAGGAGCTGCCGATCCTGATCGCCATCGCGGCGGTGATCGCCGCGCTCATGGTCTCCTTCGTCGGGCGCCCGTACGTCATCCCGTCGCAGTCGATGGACCCGACGCTCGCCATCGGCGACCGCATCTACGTGCAGAAGATCAGCTACTACACCGCCGACCCGGAGCCGGGCGACGTCGTCGTCTTCGTCGGCCCGCCGAGCTGGAACACCAACTACCGGTCGATCCGCTCGGACAACGCGGTGGTGCGCGGCGTGCAGAACTTCTTCTCCTGGTTCGGCCTGGTCCCGCCGGACGAGAACGACCTGGTGAAGCGGGTGATCGCGGTCGGCGGCCAGACCGTGCAGTGCTGCGACGCGCAGGGCAGGGTCACCGTGGACGGCAAGCCGCTGGACGAGCCGTACGTGCAGGACGACTTCGCCTGGCGCCAGGGGCAGGCGAACGCCGTGTACCCGGCGGGCCGGGTGTTCGGGCCGGTCACCGTGCCGGAGGGGCACCTGTGGGTGATGGGCGACAACCGCAACGAGTCGGCGGACTCCCGCGCGCACGTCGGCGACGAATTGCAGGGCACCGTCCCGATCGAGAACGTGCGCGGCATGACCGTCTTCAAGATCTGGCCGCCCGGCCGGATGGGCCCGGTGAGCGCGGAGAACCCGCAGTCCGAGTGACCCGGCGAGCCGAATTGTCGGTGGCCGCAGCATAATCGCAGTGGTGGGGCAGAGTTCAGTGATCCGATCGGGGAAGTGGCCGCCGCGCGTCGTCATGCGCCCGGCGGGCGGGCTGCGCACGCTGGAGGCCGCGCTGATCCGCAGCGGCCTCGGCCCGGTGGCGGGCGTCGACGAGGCGGGCCGCGGCCCGTGCGCGGGCCCGCTGGTGGTCGCCGCCTGCCTGCTGCCGCCGAAGGGCTACGACCGGCTGGCCGGGCTCGACGACTCCAAGAAGCTCACCGAGGCGGTCCGCGAGGAGCTGTACCCGGTGATCACCCGGCTCGCGCTGAGCTGGACCGTGGTCACCGTGCCCGCCTGGGAGGTGGACGCGATCGGCATCCACGTCGCGAACATCGAGGGCATGCGCCGGGCCGTCGCCGGGCTCACGCGCACCCCCGGGTACGTGCTCACCGACGGCTTCCGGGTGCCGGGCATCCCGGTGCCGTCGCTGCCGGTGATCGGCGGCGACGCGACCGCCGCCTGCATCGCGGCCGCCAGCATCCTGGCCAAGGTCACCCGGGACCGGATCATGACCGGGCTCGACGCGCGCTTCCCCGGCTACGGCTTCGCCGCGCACAAGGGCTACAACACCGCCGAGCACACCGAGGCGCTGCGCCGCCTCGGGCCGTGCAGCGAACACCGGCGGAGCTGGAAGAACGTGCGCGAGCTCGGCGAACCGCACCCCGCGGCGGCCGGGGATGACCTCCGGATGGCTGCCGCGCCGGCGCATGCGCGATGATTACCCCCGACGACGCACTGCGGCGAGAAGGAGGACGTCCCACCCGATGAGTGCCGAGGACCTCGAGAAGTACGAAACCGAGATGGAGCTCTCGCTGTACCGGGAGTACAAGGACATCGTCGGTCAGTTCTCGTACGTGGTGGAGACGGAGCGGCGTTTCTACCTGGCCAATTCGGTCGAGCTGCGCCCGCAGAACGCCGACGGCGAGGTGTACTTCGAGGTGCGGATGAGCGACGCCTGGGTCTGGGACATGTACCGGCCCGCGCGCTTCGTCAAGCACGTCCGCGTGATCACCTTCAAGGACGTGAACATCGAAGAGCTGGAGAAAACCGACCTGCGGCTGCCCGAGTAGCGCCCGGTTGTGCACAGGGGCGCGCTGATCCACAGGGAATTCGTTTCCCCAGGTCGGCGCGGAGGGGAAGGGCGGGGGGACGCGCCACGCTGAGCGGCGTGACCAACGAAATCCTGGCAGCTGACAGCCCGGCCCCGCTCCCCGCGCCCTCGCTGGCGGCCATCGCGGCCGCGGTGCCGCGCCCGGCCAACGGCGCCGACCGCCGCGCCCTCGGCGCCTACGGCGAAGAACTCGCCGCCCGCTACCTGGAAACCTCGGGCATGGAGATCGTCGCCCGCAATTGGCGCTGCCGCTACGGCGAACTCGACCTGATCGCCAGTACGCCGGAGCTCACCGCCTTCGTCGAGGTGAAGACCCGCTCGGGGCTCGGCTTCGGAATCCCCGCCGAGGCGGTCACCTTCGCCAAGCGGCAGCGCATCCGGCGCCTGGCCCTGCTCTGGCTGGCCGAGCAGGAGCGGCCGTGGCGGCGGCTCCGCTTCGACGTGGTGTCGGTGCTGCTGCAGCGCGGCCACCAGCCCGTCGTCGACCACCTGCAGTCGGTGTTCTGATGGCGCTCGGACGCGCGCACTCGGTCGCCGTCGCCGGGGTGGACGGTCAGCTGGTCGAGGTGGAGGCCGACATCGGCCAGGGGCTGCCGTCGGTGCACCTGGTCGGGCTGCCGGACGCGGCGCTCCAGGAATCGCGCGACCGCATCCGCGCCGCGGTGGTGAACTCCGGCGAGAAATGGCCGGACGGCCGGGTCATCCTGGCGCTCTCCCCGGCCACCCTGCCCAAGCTCGGCAGCGTCTACGACCTGGCGCTCGCCGTCGCGGTGCTGCACGCGGGCGGCGGCATCCCCGGTGATCGGCTGGCGAAGTCGGTGCTCCTCGGCGAGCTGGCGCTGGACGGCCGGGTGCGCCCGGTGCGCGGCATCCTGCCCGCGGTGCTCGCCGCGCGGGTCGCCGGGGTGCCGACGGTGGTGGTCCCGGAGTCGGCGCTCGCCGAGGCCGGGCTGGTCGACGGCATCGAGGTCCTCGGCGCACCCGACCTGCGCGCCCTGCTCGCCTGGCTGCGCGGCGACGGCGCGCTGGCCGAACCCGACGGTGTCCGACCCGGCCAGGCGCTCACCGGCGGCGACCTGGGTGAGGTGACCGGCCAGCAGGAGGCGAGGTACGCCCTGGAGGTGGCCGCCGCCGGTGGGCACCACCTGCTGCTCACCGGGCCGCCGGGCATCGGAAAGACCATGCTGGCGCAGCGCCTCCCGAGCCTGCTCCCGCCGCTCACCGATGCCGAGGCGCTGGAGGTCACCGCCATCCACTCGCTGGCGGGTGCCCTCGCGGGCGACCGGCCGCTGCTCACCACCCCGCCCTTCGTCGCACCGCACCACTCGACCTCGGTGACCGCCATGATCGGCGGCGGCTCCGGCATGGCCCGCCCCGGCGCGGTCTCGCGGGCGCACCGCGGGGTGCTCTTCCTCGACGAGTGCGCCGAGATCGGCGGGAAGGTGCTGGAGTCGCTGCGGCTCCCGCTGGAGGAGGGCGAGGTCAGGGTGGCCAGGCGGGATGGCGTCGCGCGCTATCCGGCCCGGTTTCAACTGGTCCTGGCCGCGAACCCGTGCCCGTGCGCCCCGGCGCGGGACGTGGACTGCCGCTGCACGCCTGCCGTGCGCCGCCGCTACCTCGGCAAGCTCTCCGGCCCGCTGATCGACCGGATCGACCTCTGGGTCCGGATGAACGGTGAGCAGAGCGCGCCCTTCGCGACCGAGCCCGCGGAGTCCAGCGCGGAGGTCAGGGCGCGGGTCGTGGAGGCCCGCGAGCGGGCCGCCGCGCGCTGGCGCGCCGACGGATGGTCGACCAATGCCGAGGTCCCCGGCCACGTGCTGCGCCGCCGTTCGGCGCTGCCCGCCGAAACGCTGGCCCCGGTGCAGCGGGCGATGCGAGTCGGCCGGGTCTCGGCGCGCGGCGCCGACCGCGCGCTCCGGGTCGCGTGGACGCTGTGCGATCTGCGCCGCAGCGACCGGCCGACGGAGCAGGACGTGCAGGCCGCGCTGCGGTTCCGGCAGCGGGGCACGCCGTGAGCACCCCCGAGGAGCGGATCCTCGCCTGGGTCTACCTCTCCCGCGTCGTCCTCGGCCCGTGCGCCCCGCTGGCCGCGCTGATCGACGCGGTCGGCGTGCTCGAGGCGGCCAGGGCCGTACGCGAACGCGACCTGCCCGCGGCGCTGCGCGGCCCGACCGAGGCCCGCCGCTCCGTGGACCGGGTCGCCGACGACCTCGCGGCCATCGTCCGGCTCGGCGGCCGGGTGGTGACGCCGGACGACCCCGAGTGGCCCGCCTGGCGCATGCTCGGCCTCTCGCGACTGACCGACGACCCGGACGGCTCGACGCCGCTCGTGCTGTGGGTGCGCGGCGCGGCATCGCTGACCGCGTGCACCGAGCGGGCCGTCGCGGTGGTCGGCACCCGCTGCGCCAGCGGCTACGGCGCGCACGCCACCAGCGAGATCGCCGGTGATCTCGCGGCGCGCGGCTGGACCGTCGTCTCCGGCGCCGCCTACGGCATCGACGCCGTCGCGCACCGCGCCGCGCTCGCCGTCGGCGGCACCACCGTCGCCGTCCTCGCCTGCGGCCTCGACCGCCCCTACCCGCTGCAGCACGACCGCCTGCTGGCCGAGATCGCTGAGACCGGCCTGGTCGTCAGCGAGTACCCGCCGGGCACCCCCGCCCACCGCCACCACTTCCTCTCCCGCAACCGCCTGATCGCCGGGCTGGCCGACGCCGTCCTGGTCACCGAGGCGGGAGTCCGCAGCGGTGCCCGCAACACGGTCAAGTGGGGCCGCCGCCTCGGCCGCCCCACCCTGGCCGTTCCCGGCCCGGTCACCTCGGCGCTCTCGGTCGGCTGCCACCGCATGATCCGCGAGGGGGAGGCGGTCCTCGTCACCGATGTGGAGGAGGTGATAAGCGAAGCCGGCCCCCTGCGCCTCGACGATGTCGGGGTGCAGGGGACCGGCAGGCATCGAACTCCGCGTGACTGACTGTCCCGCGGACCTGTCGGGGGGTCCGCGGGACACCACGGCCGCCCGCGCGGTTCATCGCGCTCGCCCGGGGCGCGCGCGGGACTCGCGATCAGGGGTCTGTGATGGACCAGTGCGATCACTCGCTCGGGCGCGCGCGAGGCGCTTCGCCCGGAGCGGCGCGGCTTCTTGCGTGCGCGGGGTCGGGACGCCACGGTGGAGGGATGGAGGCTCTGCCCGACGATCTGTGCGCGCTGCTCGGCGAATACGAGCGGCACCTGCGGTTGGGGCGCAATCGCTCGGCGCACACGGTGCGGGCGTATGTGGGGGACGCGCGGTCGCTGCTCGCGCACCTGGTGGCGCGGGCGGCGGATTCGGCGGTGCGCGAGCTGGATCTGGCGCTGCTCCGCTCCTGGCTGGCGGAGCAGTCGACGGCCGGGGTGGCGCGGACGACCGTGGCGCGCCGCGCGTCGTCGGCGCGGACCTTCACCGCGTGGCTCACGGCGACCGGACGGCTCGCCGCCGACCCCGGCCTGCGGCTCGCGGCGCCGAAGCGCCCGCGCACCCTGCCCGCGGTGCTGAACACCGAACACGCCGCCGCGGCGATGGACGCCGCGGAATCGGGAGCGGCGCAGCGGGATCCGATGGCGCTGCGTGATCGGCTGATCGTGGAGCTGCTCTACGCCACCGGCGTCAGGGTGGGCGAGCTGTGCGGGCTCGACATCGACGACCTGGACCGGGAGCGCCGCGTGCTGCGGGTGCTCGGCAAGGGCAACAAGGAGCGCTCCGCGCCCTTCGGCAAACCCGCCGACGCCGCACTGGACGACTGGCTGCGCTACGGCCGCCCCGCCCTCGCGGTCCCGGCCTCCGGGCGGGCGCTGCTGCTGGGGCGGCGCGGGAAGCGGCTGGACCAGCGGCAGGCGCGGACGGTGGTGCACGAGGTGGTCTCGGCCATCCCCGGCGCACCGGACCTCGCGCCGCACGGGCTGCGGCACTCGGCCGCGACCCACCTGCTGGAGGGCGGCGCGGATCTGCGGGTGGTGCAGGAGCTGCTCGGGCACGCGAGCATGGCGACCACGCAGCTCTACACGCACGTGTCGATCGAGCGGCTGCGCAAGGTGCACGATCAGGCGCACCCGCGCGCATGATCGCGGGTCCCGGCTCTGCGGCGGGCGGCGAAGGGAGTGGTGTGGACGAGGCGGAGAACGGATCGGGGCCGGAGGTCGACTACCGGTTCACGCTCGCCAACGAGCGCACCTTCCTGGCCTGGATCCGCACCTCGCTCGGCCTGCTCGCCGGCGGTGTCGCGGTGCACACCCTGGTGCAGCCGTTCCAGGTCACCGGGTTCCGCCGGGCGATCGCGGTGAGCTGCGTCGCGCTCGCCGTCGTGCTGGCGGTGGGCGCGCTGCTGCGCTGGCGCCGGGTGACGCGGGCGATGCACGCCGGGCGGGCGCTCCCGGAGACGGTGATGGTGCCGATCCTCGCCGTCGGGATCGCCGTCATCGCCTTCATCGCCGCGCTCGCGGTGCTGATCGAATGAGCGACGCCGACACCGGCCTTGCCGTCGAACGCACCGTGCTGGCGTGGCGACGCACCGCGATCGGCGCTGCCGCCCTCGCGCTCCTGCTCGGAAACGCCGCGCTGCACCGGGGCTGGGCACCGGGAGCGCTCGTGCCGTGCGCGGCGGCGGTCGTCATGGGCGTCCTGGCGGCCGCGGGCTTCCGCCGCGCACGCGACCTCAGGCACGGCCGATTCGCCGGCGCCGACCGCACGATCGCGCTCGCCGCCACCGTGGTCGCGATCGTGGGCTGCCTGGCCGTGGTGATCACCCTGATCGCACCGGCCCGGTGATCCTGCCGACCTGCCCGCGTCGCGCGCGGCTGGTCGGCGGCGGCCGCGGTCTCGGCCGGTCCGGCAGTCCCGGGCCGCCGGGCATTGCTCCGTACGGATGCCGACCGGAATGCCCGCATGCGCCACCCGGTCGGGAGTTCGGCGGTGCCCATACTGCTCGGCGAGCCGGCGCTGTGGTCGCCCGCAGCGAGTGAGCGGGTTCGCTGGAGATGTTCGGGACGCCCTACTGCCAGCCGACGGGGGTGCGGCGGAGCGTCGCCAGGTAGGCCGCGGCGGCGGTGCGCTGGGCGAAGCGGCCCAGCGGGCCCGCGAGGCGGGTGTACCAGGCGGCGGGGCGGGAGAAGGCGGTGACGAGGCCGTAGACGGTGTCGGTGGGGCGGTCGTACTCGACGGCGAAGAGCTCCTCGCCGGATTCGGGGTGGCCGGGGAGGGTGCCGTAGGCGAAGCCGCGGCGGTCGGGTTCGTCGAGGACGTAGACGACGCGGCAGGGGGCGGGGATGCCGACGGGGCCCGCGCCGAGGCGGACGGTGACGAGGCTGCCGGGCTCCGCGACGGGGGTGTCGGCGCCGCGGAAGATGCCGAGGCCGCGCTGCATGCGGTAGGCGAGGACGGCGTCGCCGAGGCGGCGGAACTCGCTCTCGCCCTTGGCGATGGCGCGGCGCACCTCCAGGTGGTCGTAGCCTGCGGGGAGCGGGCCACGGGTGGCGCCGACATCGGGGTAGGTGAAGGGGGCGTCAGGCATAGGGCGATCATGCCCCCGCCGCGGGCTCCGCGGAAAGGGCATACAGCGCCACCAGCGGTTCCAGCCGCAGCGGGAGGTAGGGAACGGGCTCATGGAGCCACAACGTTTCAGCCGCAGCGGGATGTGGGGCAGGGCTCCGGGCGGCTACCAGCGGCTTCAGCTGCAGTGGGCTGAGGGAGAGGGCGCGGGGCGTCACCAGGGTTCTGGCTGTAGCGGGGTGGGGAGAGGCTCACCGCGCCGGGAGCGGTTTCAGGCGCAGCGGGGCGAGGCGGAGCAGGCCGAGCGGGTCGACGTACTGCGGGCGGTTGCGGATGGTCGGGTCGCGCCGAGCGCCCCAGTGCAGGCAGGCCGGGGCGGGGCAGCCCTCGTGGCCGGGGGCGAGGGTGCCGATCGGTGATCCGCGGGTGATCCTGGCACCGACGGTGACGCTGGGTTCGACCGGTTCGTAGGTGGTGCGCAGCCCGCCCTCGTGACGCAGCGAGACCACCGGTTTGCCCGCGACGGTGCCCGCGAAGACCACGATGCCGTCGCCGGGCGCGAGCACCGGGCTGCCCGGCGCCGCGCCGAGGTCGACGCCGCGGTGCCCGGGCAGCCAGTCGTACTCCGGGTTGTCGAAGCGGCGCAGGACGGTCGGCCGCGGCCGCAGCGGCCAGTCGAAGTGCGGCTCGGCAGCGGGCGTGACCTGCTCGGCGGCGACGACCGCGGACGGCCAGGCACGGCTCGGCGCGGCACCGGCGACGGGTGCGACGGCGAGCGCGACGACCGCGGTGCAGAGCAGGGCGCGAACGAGAGGGGGAGCCACGACGCAGACCCTGCCGGGTCACCGCGACCCCCGCGAGACCTCACCGCGCGACTGTGGACAACCCGGGACCTGGGGATAACTCACCGGGGGCGATTTCTTCCCTGACGTCTCGCGACGTAGACTGACCGAGCGGTCCGTGCATCGCACCGACCGACTTCGCGCGCCATCGTGCCCGTCGCCTCGGCGCTGTTCGAACAGAGCTCCTCTTCGCAGGATAATCGCTCGCCTCGATCGGTGCCCGTCGGCGACAGGGAATCGTCGGCTGGTCCCGCCCTCACCGGCGGGCCGGCGATTCGATGACGCCAGGGCAGCGGGTCACCGACCCGCCGCGACAACCGGCAACGAAAGCGAGATACGGGAGCCATGGCTGTCGTAACCATGAAGCAGCTGCTCGACAGCGGCGCGCACTTCGGGCACCAGACCAGGCGCTGGAACCCGAAGATGAAGCGGTTCATCTTCACCGACCGCAACGGCATCTACATCATCGACCTGCAGCAGACGCTGACCTACATCGACAAGGCGTACGAGTTCGTCAAGGAGACGGTCGCCCACGGCGGCACCGTGCTCTTCGTCGGCACCAAGAAGCAGGCGCAGGAGTCGATCGCGGCCGAGGCCACCCGCGTGGGCATGCCCTACGTGAACCAGCGCTGGCTCGGCGGCATGCTGACCAACTTCTCCACCGTGCACAAGCGTCTGCAGCGCCTCAAGGAGCTCGAGGCGATGGAGCAGACCGGTGGCTTCGAGGGTCGCACCAAGAAGGAAATCCTCATGCTCACGCGTGAGATGAACAAGCTGGACCGGACCCTCGGCGGCATCCGGGACATGCAGAAGGTGCCCTCGGCCATCTGGGTCGTCGACACCAACAAGGAGCACATCGCCGTCGGCGAGGCGCGCAAGCTGAACATCCCGGTCATCGCGATCCTGGATACCAACTGCGACCCCGACCTGGTCGATTACCCGATCCCGGGCAACGACGACGCGATCCGCTCCGCGGCGCTGCTGACCAAGGTGGTCGCCTCCGCGGTCGCCGAGGGCGTGCAGGCGCGGGCCGGTGGCTCCGCGAGCGACGACAAGCCCGAGGCGGGCGCGGGCGAGCCGCTGGCCGAGTGGGAGCAGGAGCTGCTGGCGCAGGCCGCCCCCGCGGCCGAGGCCGAGGCCGCCCCGGCCGCGGAGGCACAGACCGAGGCTCCGGCCGAGGCCTGATCGCCCCTCTCGTTACCTGCTGTTCCAGCGGTGGTCACGGCGCACTGCCACCGTGACCACCGCTGACCGGTATTCCCACCTTTTCTCGAAGGAGGCTCGCCACCGATGGCGAACTACACCGCTGCCGATGTGAAGCGGCTCCGCGAGCTCACCGGCTCCGGAATGATGGACTGCAAGAACGCACTGGTCGAGACCGAGGGTGACTTCGACAAGGCCGTCGAGCTGCTCCGGATCAAGGGCGCCAAGGACGTGGGCAAGCGCGCCGAGCGCACCACCGCCGAGGGCCTGGTCGCCGCCAAGGGCGGCGTCCTGATCGAGATCAACTCGGAGACCGACTTCGTCGCCAAGAACGGCGAGTTCCAGGCGCTGGCCGACCGGATCGTCACCGCGGCCGCCGCGGCCAAGCCCGCCGACCTGGAGGCGCTGAAGGCGCTCGACCTGGGCGACGGTGAGACCGCCGACGGCGCGCTGCAGGCGCTCGCCGCCAAGATCGGCGAGAAGCTCGAGCTGCGCCGCGTCGTCGCGCTGGACGGCCCGGTCGCCACCTACCTGCACAAGCGGGCCTCGGATCTGCCGCCCGCCGTCGGCGTGCTGATCGAGTACCAGGGCGAGGGCGACGGGGCGGCCGAGGCCGCGCGCGCCGCCGCCATGCAGGTGGCCGCGCTCAAGGCCAAGTACGTGACCCGCGACGAGGTCCCGGCCGATCTGGTGGAGAACGAGCGCCGCATCGCCGAGCAGACCGCGCGCGAGGAGGGCAAGCCGGAGGCGGCGCTGCCCAAGATCACCGAGGGCCGCGTGAACGGCTTCTTCAAGGACGTGGTGCTGCTGGAGCAGGCCTCCGTCACCGATTCAAAGAAGACCGTCAAGGCGCTGCTGGACGACGCGGGCGTCACCGTGACCCGGTTCGCCCGGTTCGAGGTCGGCGCGAGCTGATCCGCCGCACCAGGCACTCGAAGGCCCCCCGGTGTACACCGGGGGGCCTTCTGCCGTCCCGCGCGGGGCATGAGGCAGGATAGGGGCATCCGTGTGTCGCCACCCCCGCTCGAGCGGGTGCGTCGGCGCGCCCGGAGCGCCCGCAGCCAGTACGTTCCGGCCCGCCGGAACCAGCTCTGAAGGAGATCAGCACCGATGACGGACCCGGGGATCGTTCGCCCAGGCTACGACCGGGTGCTGCTCAAATTGGGCGGCGAGATGTTCGGCGGCGGCCGGGTCGGCCTCGACCCGGACGTGGTGCAGACGGTGGCGGAGCAGATCGCCGAGGTCGTCGCCACCGGCGTGCAGGTCGCGGTCGTGATCGGCGGCGGCAACTTCTTCCGTGGCGCCGAGCTGGAGGAGCGCGGCATGGAGCGCGCCCGCTCGGACTACATGGGCATGCTCGGCACCGTGATGAACAGCCTTGCGCTGCAGGACTTCCTGCAGAAGCAGGGGGTGGACACCCGGGTGCAGACCGCGATCACCATGGGCCAGGTCGCCGAGCCCTACCTGCCGCTGCGCGCCAAGCGGCACCTGGAGAAGGGCCGGGTGGTGATCTTCGGCGCCGGGATGGGCATGCCGTACTTCTCCACCGACACGACGGCGGCGCAGCGCGCCCTGGAGATCGGCGCGGACGTGGTGCTCATGGCCAAGGCCGTGGACGGCGTCTTCAGCGCCGACCCGCGGATCGATGCCGACGCCATGCTGTACACCGAGATCACGCACCGGGAAGTCATCGAACGCGGGCTCAAGGTCGCCGACGCGACGGCCTTCAGCCTCTGTATGGACAACCAGATGCCGATGCTGGTGTTCAATCTTCTGATCGAGGGCAATATCGCCCGGGCCGTTGCCGGTGAGAAGATCGGCACATTGGTCAGGTCCTAGCAGGCCGCGACCCCGCGCGGTATCCGCCCGCGGAACCGGAATGACGACGCTGTGGAGGAAACGGTCGTGATTGAAGAAGCGCTCTTCGACGCCGAGGAGAAGATGGAGAAGGCCGTCTCGGTGGCGAAGGACGATCTCGGCTCCATCCGCACCGGGCGCGCCAACCCCGGCATGTTCAACCGGATCGTGGTCGACTACTACGGCAGCATGACGCCGATCACCCAGATGTCCAGCATCACGGTGCCGGAGCCGCGCATGGTCGTGATCAAGCCCTACGAGAAGAGCCAGATGGGGCCGATCGAGACCGCGATCCGCAACTCCGACCTCGGCGTCAACCCCACCAACAACGGGGACATCATCCGCATCTCCATCCCGCAGCTGACCGAGGAGCGCCGCCGCGAGCTCGCGAAGCAGGCCAGGGGCAAGGGAGAGGACGCCAAGGTCGCGATCCGCAACGTCCGGCGCAAGGCGATGGACGAACTCGGCCGCATCCAGAAGGATGGCGAGGCGGGCGAGGACGAGGTCGGCAGGGCCGAGAAGGAACTGGACAAGACCACCGCCAGGTACGTGGCCCAGATCGATGAACTGGTCAAGCACAAGGAAGCCGAACTGCTCGAGGTCTGAGATCCGATCGCGGGTCCGCCACGGGGTCGGGGAACGAACGGGAACTTTTGAGTTGAGCGACGGGACGATCGTGGTCGAGAAAGCCGCTGCGGCCGAGGAGCCGACGCCGCCGGGCACAGAACCTCCGCCTGCCGGGGCGGTCTCCGCGCCGACCCCGGCGCCGCAGGCGCCCGCGCAGGCCAAGGGCTCGCGGGCGGGCCGGAACCTACCGGCCGCGCTCGGCGTCGGGTTCGGGCTCGGGCTCTCGCTGATCGGCATCCTGCTCTTCGTCCCGAAGGTCTTCATCCTGGTCGCGGCCACCGCGATCGGCATCGCGACCTGGGAGGTCGCCAAGCGGCTGCGCGAGGCCGACGTGCTGGTCCCGCGCATCCCGCTGATCGTGGGCGGGCAGGCGGTGTTCTGGCTGGGCTGGCCGTTCGGCCCGAACGGCGTCGCGGGCGCCTTCGCGGCCACGGTGCTGGTCTGCATGGTGTGGCGGCTGTTCGACCACGGCCTGACCGTGGCCCCGCGGAACTTCCTCCGGGACACCGCGATCACCGTGTTCACGCTCTCCTGGATCCCGCTGCTCGCCGCCTTCTCGGTGCTGCTGCTGCTGGAGCCGGACGGCAACCTGAAGGTGCTCACCTTCATGATCCTGGTGGTCTGCTCGGACGTCGGCGGCTACGTCGCGGGCGTGCTGTTCGGGCGGCACCCGATGGTGCCCTCGATCAGCCCGAAGAAGTCCTGGGAGGGGTTCGGCGGTTCGCTGGTCTTCTCGGTGATCGGCGGGCTGCTGACGGTGACGCTGCTGCTCGAGGCGAATTCCATGATCGGCGTCGTGCTCGGCGTGGGGCTTGTCGCCGTCGCCACCATCGGCGACCTGATCGAATCGCAGATCAAGCGGGAGCTCGGGATCAAGGACATGGGCACGCTGCTGCCCGGGCACGGCGGCATCATGGACCGGCTGGATTCCATGCTGCCGTCCGCGTTCGTCGCCTGGCTGGTGCTCTCCGCGCTGCTGTAGCGGGTCAGCGCGGGTGCTTGGCCAGCCTGCGCAGCTGCAGGATGCGCAGCCCGCCGACGAGCGCCATGAGCAGCGCGCCGATGATGACGCTGAGCAGCACGGTGACGCCGAGCGGCAGGGTGAAGTCCCAGAAGAAGAGGCTCAGCGGCACCTGGTCCAGGTTCTGCAAGATGAAGATCAGCAGCACAATGAGGATGACGGCGCCCGCGACCAGCCCGCTCCAGGCGTAGCCGGTCTTCGAGGAGACCGAGACCTTCTTGCGCTGCACCGGGGCGCTGACTTCGCGCGGTGCGGTGCCGGTGGCATCGCCGAGCGGATCGGCGGTCGCCTTCGACAGCGGATTCGGTTCGGGTGCCGGCGTGGTGGTCATGCCGCACGGATACCCGCTACCAGCGCGATTACGCGCGGATGGGACACTGGGGGCATTATGGCCGTCTCCCTGCCCCTCGTCTTCGATGCCCCGCGCCGCGGGATGCCGCGCACGCATCTCGCCGACCTCGATGCGGAGGGCAGGCGCGCCGCCGTCGCCGAACTCGGGCTGCCCAGGTTCCGCGCCGACCAGATCGCCAGGCAGTACTACGCCCGGCTGCAGGCCGACCCCGCGCAGATGACCGACCTGCCCGCGCCGCTGCGCGAGCAGATCGCCGACGCGCTCTTCCCGCCGCTGCTGAGCGTGGTCAAACACGTCGCCTGCGACGACGGCAGCACCCGCAAGACGCTCTACCGCGCGGGCGACGGCACGCTGCTGGAGAGCGTGCTCATGCGCTACCCGGACCGCAACACGCTCTGCATCTCCAGCCAGGCGGGCTGCGGCATGGCCTGCCCGTTCTGTGCCACCGGCCAGGGCGGGCTGAACCGCAACCTCTCCACCGCCGAGATCGTCGACCAGGTGCGCGCCGCCGCGGCCGCGCTCCGCGACGACGAGGTGGCGGGGGGCCCGGGCAGGCTCTCCAACATCGTCTTCATGGGGATGGGCGAGCCGCTGGCCAACTACAAGCGGGTGGTGGCCGCGGTCCGCCGGATCACCGAGCCCGCGCCGGACGGGCTCGGCATCTCGCAGCGCAACGTCGTGGTCTCCACCGTCGGGCTCGCCCCCGCCATCCGGAAGCTGGCCGACGAGGGGCTCTCGGTGACGCTGGCCGTCTCGCTGCACACCCCGGACGACGAACTGCGCGACACCCTGGTCCCGGTGAACAACCGCTGGCCGGTCGCGGAGGTGCTGGAGGCCGCGCGCTACTACGCCGACACCACCGGCCGCCGGATCTCGATCGAGTACGCGCTCATCCGGGACGTGAACGACCAGCCGTGGCGCGCCGACATGCTCGGCAAGAAGCTGCACAGGGCGCTGGGGTCGCGGGTGCACGTCAACCTGATCCCGCTCAACCCCACCCCGGGCAGCGAGTGGGACGCCAGCCCGAAGCCGGTGGAGCGGGAGTTCGTGCGCCGGGTGAACGAGCAGGGCGTGCCGTGCACGGTGCGCGACACCCGCGGCCAGGAGATCGCGGCCGCCTGCGGGCAGCTGGCCGCGGAGAACTAGTAGTTCTTCTGCGGGCGGTTGCTCGCCGCCCGCTTGCGCTCGCGCTCCTCCTCGACCCGCGCGGCCTCGGCCTGCACCGCGCGCAGGTTCTCCCGCTCGCGCAGCAGCCACTCCGGCGGGTCGGCGAGCAGGGCGTCGATCTCGGCGGCGGTGAGGTGGTCGGAGACCTCGGCGCGGGCCAGCCCGCTGTTGCTGACGCCGAGCTTGCGGGCGACGACGTCGCGCGGGAACGGGCCGGTGCGGCGCAGCTCGCGCAGCCACTCCGGTGGGTCGTCGCGCAGCGCGGCCAGCTCGTCGCGGGTGATCGGGTGCGTGCGGAACTCCTCCGGCGCGGCGGGCAGGTAGATGCCCAGCTTGGCGGCGGCCGTGAGCGGTTTCATGGTCTGCGGGTTCGGCACGCCGAGCATCCTATCCGCCGGGGCGGTGCACTACTGTCACCCGGGTGAGCAGCCCCGATTCGATCGACCCCGAGCGGCTGCGGCAGTTCGTCGCGGTCGCCGACGAACTGCACTTCGCGCGCGCCGCGCGGGCGCTCGGCATCGCCAGGCAGCGGCTCAGTCGCACCGTGATCGAGCTGGAGCAGGAGCTGGGGGAGCGGCTCTTCGTGCCCGGCGCGCAGCCGACCGAGCTGACCGAGGCCGGTATGGCGTTCCGGGAGCAGGCCCTGGCGGTGCTCGCGCGGCCCGCGCCGCCCGCGCCGGAGCCCGCGGCGGCGTCGCTGCGGGTCGGCTTCGCGCCGGGGGTGACGGTGTCGAAGTGGGAGCGGATCTGGGCCGAGCGGTTCCCCGAGGTACCGCTGGCGACGGTGCCGCTGGCGCAGGCCGAGCAGGAGCGGGCGCTGCGCGCGGGCGAGGTCGACATGTGCTTCGTCCGGCTGCCGGTCGAGCGGGACGGGCTGAGCGTGATCCCGCTGTACCGGGAGCTGCCGGTCGCGGTGGTGCCGAAGGAGCACCCGGTGGCGGCGTACGACGAGATCGGCACGGCGGAGCTGGCCGGGGAGCAGCGGCACGACGGCGCCGACATCGACGGCGCGGCGGGGATTCTCGAGCTGGTCGCGGCCGGGGTCGGGATCGCGGTGCTGCCGCACTCCATCGCGCGGCTGCACGCCAGGCGTGACCTCGTCTACCGGACCGTCACCGACCTGCCGCCCACCGAGGTCGCGCTGGCCTGGCCGAGCGCGGCGACCACCGACGAGATCGAGGAGTTCGTCGGCGTCGTGCGCGGCCGGACCGCGCGCAGCACGCGCTCGCCATCGGCCCGCGCCGAGCCGCAGAAGAACGCTCGTTCCCAGCCGAAGAAGGGCGCGGCCAAGCGCAGCACCCCGCGCGCCGCGCCACCGAAGCAGAACCGCCGCCGCGGTCGCTGAGCGTGGGCCGCTCCGAAGACGTCATGCGGGGAGTGCCTGCCTGCGGAGCAGACACCCGGCCGAGCTGCCGACCGGGCCGTGCCTGGCCGTCGAGCGCGGCTCGGCGCGCTGCCGGAGCTGAGCCCGATGCCGAGCGCGGGCGGCCCGTTCCCGGCCCGACCGGGAACTACCTGGGCCGACGCCGGTAGATCGCGTCGTAGATGAAGAGGCCTGCGATGGAGAGGGCGAAGCCGATCAGGAACAGGTCCTCGACCCGGCCGTCGTGGTTGCCGATGATCATGGCGAGCAGCGCGAGCGCGACGAACCAGCCCGCGATGCGGAAGGTCCTCGGCGATTCACCGCTCCAGCCCCAGGCGGCCGACGGCACCTCGGCGGTGTCGACGCGGGGAACGACGGCGCGCTCGTTGTCGGCGGGTTCGAGTTCCGTGGCGGCCACGATCGCTCCTTCTGGCAGTGATACGGCTACTGCCCGTTATCGTGGCATACGACCGCATGTCGTAGCCAGCAGGGCTGCCACAATGGGGCGGTGTCCGACATCGTGAGAGTCCTGCTGCTCGGCAGCACCGGATCCATCGGAACCCAGGCGCTGGAGGTGATCGCCGCCAACCCCGACCGGTTCGAGGTGGTCGGGCTCGCCGCCCGCGGCGGGAACCCCGAGCTGCTCGCCGCGCAGATGGCGGCCACCGGCACCCGCAATGTCGCGGTCGCCGACCCGCGCGCCGCGCAGGCGCTGGAGCTGGAGCTGGCGGGCCCCGCCGCGGTGACCGAGCTGGTCCGCCGCACCGAGGCCGACGTGGTGCTGAACGCGCTGGTCGGCTCGCTCGGCCTGGAGCCGACGCTGGCCACGCTGGAGTCCGGCACCCGGCTCGCGCTGGCGAACAAGGAGTCGCTGGTGGCGGGCGGCTCGCTGGTGACCCGCGCGGCCGCGCCCGGGCAGATCGTCCCGGTCGACTCCGAGCACTCGGCGCTCGCCCAGTGCCTGCGCGGCGGCCGCGCCGACGAGGTGGACCGGCTGGTGCTCACCGCATCCGGCGGGCCGTTCCGCGGCTGGACCGCCGAGATGCTGGCGAACGTGAACCCGGCCGAGGCCAAGGCGCACCCCACCTGGGCCATGGGCCTGATGAACACGCTGAACTCGGCCTCGCTGGTGAACAAGGGGCTGGAGCTGATCGAGACGCACCTGCTCTTCGGCGTCCCGTACGACCGGATCGACGTCACCGTGCACCCGCAGTCCATCGTGCACTCCATGGTCACCTTCACCGACGGCTCCACGCTGGCGCAGGCCAGCCCGCCGGACATGAAGCTGCCGATCGCGCTGGCGCTGGGCTGGCCGGACCGGATTCCCGGCGCGGCGCCCGCCTGCGACTTCGGCACCGCCGCCACCTGGACCTTCGAACCGGTGGACAACGAGGTCTTCCCCGCGGTCGAGCTGGCCCGCCGGGCGGGCACGCTCGGCGGCAGCGTGACCGCGGTGTACAACGCCGCCAACGAGGTCGCGGTGCAGGCCTTCCTGGACGGCGCGATCCGCTTCCCGGAGATCGTGCGGATCGTCACCGAGGCCGTGGAGGGCGCGGAGCGGTGGCGGGCCGAGCCGGGCTCGCTCGCCGAGGTGCTCGCCGCCGACGGGTGGGCGCGCTCCTTCGCCGCCGCGGCGGTGCGCGGCCGATCGGCCTGATCGGCCGGGCTGGTACGGTGCCGCACCGCTACTGTTGATCGCAGGCGTCCGGCGCCGCGGGGCAGAATTCGCAGGAGGACTGGAGTTCAGATGGTGTTCGCGTTGGGCTTCGCCCTGTTCGCCCTCGGCATCACGATCTCGGTCGCGCTGCACGAGTGCGGCCACATGTGGGCGGCCAAGGCGACCGGCATGAAGGTGCGGCGCTACTACATCGGCTTCGGCCCGAGGATCTTCTCGTTCCAGCGCGGCGAGACCGAGTACGGCCTCAAGGCGCTTCCGCTCGGCGGCTTCTGCGACATCGTCGGGATGACCGCGCTGGACGAGGTGGAGCCGGAGGATCTGGACCGGGCCATGTACCGGCAAGCCACCTGGAAGCGCATGGTGGTGATGTTCGGCGGGATCGCGATGAACTTCCTGCTCGGCTTCCTGCTCATCGTGGTGCTCGCCGTCGGCTGGGGGCTGCCGCAGCTGGACCCGGTGGAGACCAAGCTCGGCGCGATGAGCTGCGTGGCGACCGCCAACCCGGACGGCACCCTGCAGGAGTGCACCGGCACCGGCCCGGCGCAGCGGGCCGGGCTGCAGCGCGGCGATGTCGTCACCGCGGTGAACGGCGTGCCGGTCAGCACCTGGAAGGACTTCCAGCGCGAGACCCAGAAGCAGACCGGCACCTTCGACTACACGATCGAGCGTGACGGGGCCGAGCTCACCGTCGCGGTGACGCCCGAGCGCACCACCCGCTACGACGAGCAGGGGCAGAACCCGCGCGAGGTGAGCGCGGTCGGCGTCGGCTCGTACGGCGCCGAGCCGCCGCAGAAGTACGACCTGCTCGATTCGGTCCCGGCCTCGCTCGTCTTCACCGGCGACATGTTCGTGCGCACCCTGGAGTCGCTGGCCCAGATGCCCGCCAAGGTGTCGGCGCTGTGGACCGCGGTGACCGGCGGCGAACGCGACCCGGAGACCCCGGTCAGCGTCTACGGCGCCAGCCGGATCGGCGGCGAGACCGCCGAGCGCGGGCTCTGGGGCATCTTCATCCTGGTGCTCGCCAGCCTGAACTTCTTCCTCGGCGCCTTCAACCTGCTCCCGCTGCTTCCCCTGGACGGCGGGCACATGGCGGTGGTGCTGTACGAGAAGGCACGCAACTCGCTGCGCGCCTGGCGCGGGCTCGCCCCCGGCGGCCCGGTCGACTACCTGAAACTACTGCCGCTCACCTACGCGGCGGTGGTCATCGGCGGGGCGTACATGGTGCTCACGCTCACCGCCGACATCGTGAACCCGGTGAAGCTGTTCCCCTGATCACGCCTGTCATCGGCCTCACACCGAGCGCACTTCCGGAGCGCGACTAAGCTCGATGGCGCAACGGCTCGACCACGCACGTGAGGAAGAAGGCAGCCGACAGTGACCACCATCGGATTGGGGATGCCCGCCGCGCCGGCGGCCGTCCTCGCACCCCGTCGCAAGACCCGCCAGCTCATGGTCGGCGGTGTCGGCGTCGGCAGCGATCATCCGATCTCGGTGCAGTCCATGACGACCACCAAGACGCACGACATCAATGCCACGCTGCAGCAGATCGCGGAGCTCACCGCCTCCGGCTGCGACATCGTCCGGGTCGCCTGCCCGCGCCAGGAGGACGCCGACGCGCTGCCGACCATCGCGAAGAAGTCGCAGATCCCGGTGATCGCCGACATCCATTTCCAGCCGCGCTACATCTTCGCCGCGATCGACGCCGGGTGCGCCGCGGTGCGGGTGAACCCCGGCAACATCAAGGAGTTCGACGGCCGGGTCAAGGAGGTCGCCAAGGCGGCCGGTGCCGCGGGCATCCCGATCCGGATCGGCGTGAACGCGGGCTCGCTCGACCAGCGGATGCTGGCGAAGTACGGCAAGGCAACGCCGGAGGCGCTGGTGGAGTCGGCGCTCTGGGAGGCGAGCCTCTTCGAGGAGCACGGCTTCGGCGACATCAAGATCTCGGTCAAGCACAACGACCCGGTGGTCATGGTGGAGGCGTACCGGCAGCTGGCCGCGCAGAGCGACTACCCGCTGCACCTCGGGGTGACCGAGGCGGGGCCCGCGTTCCAGGGCACCATCAAGTCGGCGGTGGCGTTCGGCGCGCTGCTCGGCGAGGGGATCGGCGACACCATCCGGGTCTCGCTCTCCGCCCCGCCCGCCGAGGAGATCAAGGTCGGCGGGCAGATCCTGCAGTCGCTGAACCTGCGGCCGCGCAAGCTGGAGATCGTCTCCTGCCCGTCCTGCGGGCGGGCCCAGGTCGACGTCTACACCCTCGCCAACGAGGTGACCGCCGGGCTGGAGGGCATGGAGGTGCCGCTGCGCGTCGCCGTCATGGGCTGCGTCGTGAACGGCCCCGGCGAGGCGCGCGAAGCCGATCTCGGCGTCGCCTCCGGCAACGGCCGCGGCCAGATCTTCGTCAAGGGCGAGGTCATCAAGACCGTCCCCGAGGCGCAGATCGTGGAGACGCTCATCGAAGAGGCCATGCGCATCGCCGAGGAAATGGGCGACGCCCAGTCCGGCGAGCCGGTGGTGACCGTCGGGTAGAAGGTCAAGGTTCGGTACTAGCTGTACCGCTGTGGCCCGGTTCGTGGCAGGCTGGGCTTCGTGCGGAGTCTGCTGGAGCCGGCGCGTCGGGCGCGGCACCCGGCCGCGCGACAGCTCGCGAACCGGGATCTCGCGCAGGTGCTGCGCGTCCTGGATACCGATCCGGTCGCGTCGTGCATGGTTGCGGCCCGATTGCAGGAGTACGGCCTGGACGCCAGGTACGGCTACGGGGAGCTGTGGAGCCGGGGCGACCCCGGCGAGTCGCTGTGCTTCTCCGGCGCGAACCTGGTGCCGCTGCGCGGCGACGCCGCCTCGGTGAAGGCCTTCGCCGAACGGGCGCTGCGCTTCCCGCGCATGTGCTCGTCGGTGGTCGGCCGCCGCGAGCTGGCGCTGCCGCTGTGGGAGGCGCTGGCCGGTCACTGGGGGCCGGAGCGCGAGGTGCGCGGCGTGCAGCCGCTGCTCGCCATGGCCGGGCAGGCGACCATCCCTGCCGACCCCGAGGTGCGCAAGGTGCGCCCGGACGAGCTGGACCGCTACCTCGAGGCCGCCATCGCCATGTTCATCGAGGAGGTCGGCGTCGACCCGAGGGCGGGCGACGGCGGCCGCGGCTACCGCAGGCGGATCGCCGGGCTGATCGAATCCGGGCGCGCGTGGGGGCGTTTCTCCGACGGCGAGGTCGTCTTCAAGGCCGAGGTCGGCGCGCTCTCCCGGCGCACCGGGCAGATCCAGGGCGTGTGGGTGCACCCCGAGCACCGCGGGAAGGGGCACGGCGCCGCGGGCACCGCCGCGGTCGCCAACGCGGTGGTCGCCTCCGGCCGCACCGCGAGCCTCTACGTGAACGACTACAACGGCGCAGCCCGCCGCGCGTACCGGAAGGTCGGCTTCCAGCAGATCGCCACCTTCGCCACCGTTCTGCTGGACTGAGCGGGCGAAACCCCGGTGTGTAACCGGGGTTTGCCGGGCGATCGCCGATTACCATCGGGCCGATGTGGATCCGGATGGTCACCACGCTCGCGGCGACGGTCTGCACGGTGCTCGCGGCCGTCGGCTGCTCGGCGGGCCCGCAGGGCCCGATCCCGGTCGCCGACGCCTTCGTCGCGGCCTTCGCCGAACGCCGCACCGACGACGCCGCCGCGCTCACCGGGCTCCCCGAGAAGGCCGCGGCCGCACTGGCCTCGGCGTGGAAGAACCTGCAGGCCGAGCGGCTCACCGCGACGACGGGGCAGGCCAGGGTCAGCGGCGACACCGCGACGGTCGAGTACACCTACGAGTGGACGCTGCCGAAGAACCGGATCTGGACCTACAGCGGCCAGCTGCAGATGGGCAAGATCGACGGCCGCTGGGCGGTGCGCTGGACCTCCGCCGACATCCACCCCAGGCTCGGCGACACCCAGACCATGGTGCTGCGCGCCGACGCGGCGCCCAAGGCACGGGTGAACGAGTCGTCGGGCAGCGACGTGCTGGTGCCGGGGAAGGTCTCCCGCGTCACCTTCGACACCGGCGCCGCCACCGACCCGAACAGCACCGCCACCGCGCTGGCCCGCGCGCTGCTGCGCTTCGACGCCGAGCTGACCCCGCCGAAGATCCTCGCCGCGGCCCGCGCCGCCCGCGGCCCGCACACCCTGATCGCGCTGAACGAGGTGGAGGCCAACCAGGTCACCAACGAACTCATCGGGCTGCCCGGCGTCACCCTGGTCCCGGAGTGGGACATGGTGGCGACCGACCGGAAGTTCGCCCCCGACCTGATGACCCAGGTGCGGCAGGCGGTGATCAGCGAGGTCGACGGGCGGGCCGGGTGGAGCGTCGTCACGGTGAACGCCAACGGCGCCGACACCGACGTGCTCACCGAGGTGGCCGCGCAGCCCGCGCCCTCGTTCGCGCTGAGCGTGGACCGGTTCGTGCAGAACGCGGCGCAGCGCGCGGTGGACGTGCGCCGCGACGAGCAGACCATGATGGTGGTGGTCCGGCCGTCGACCGGCGCGATCCTGGCGGTCGCGCAGAACGAGGCCACCGACCGGGACGGCCCGATGGCGACGATCGGCCAGTACCCGCCCGGCTCGATCTTCAAGACGGTGACCGCGACCGCCGCCATGACCGCCGGGCTCGCCGACCCGGACACCGTGCTGCCCTGCCCGAGCCGGATCACCATCGGCGAGCGCACGATCCCGAACTACAACCTCTTCACCGTCGGCAGCGTGCCGATGGCCACCGCGTACGAGCGGTCCTGCAACACCTCGTTCGCCAAGCTCGCCAGCGAGCTGCCCGGCGACGCGCTGCACAGCGCCGCCGCCTCGCTCGGGGTCGGCGCGACCTACACCGTGCCCGGGCTGCCGACCTTCTCCGGCTCGGTGCCGCCCGCCGACGAGCTGGTGCAGCGCACCGAGGACGGCATCGGCCAGGGCCGGGTGGTGGTGAGCCCGTTCGGCATGGCGCTGATGGCGGCGACGGTCGCCACCGGGCGGGCGCCGACGCCGTGGCTGATCGGCGGCCGCACCACCGAGGTCGAGGGCGAGCGCCCCGACCCCGCGCCGGAGGCGATCGACGGGCTGCGGACCATGATGCGCAAGGTGGTCACCGGCGGCACCGCCGAGCGCATCGTCGACCAGGGCGAGGTCTACGGCAAGACCGGCGAGGCCGAGGTGGACGGCGGCTCGCACTCCTGGTTCGTCGGGTACCGCGGCGACCTCGCCTTCGCCACCCTGCTGGTGAAGGGCGGCAGCTCGGACAATGCCGTCGCGGTGACCAGGGACATGTTCACGGCCCTGCCGCCGGAGTACTGACGCGCCCGGCGCGGGCCACGCGAGCGGGGATCCGGCCGTCGTGGTTACGGCGGGGATCCGGCCGCCGCGGGTTACGGCTCGGCGCGGTGCAGCGTGGCCGCCAGGTGGTGCTGGAGCGGCTCGCCGACCGCCGCCATGCGCACCGTGTAGTCCAGCGCGTCGTCCCGGACGGTGAACGAGCGGCCCATCGCGGTCACCGACTTCGCGGTGCTGCTGAGCCCGATTCCGGTGGTCTCCAGTTCCAGCCGGACGACCCCGTCATCGAGGCCGAGCGTGCCCTCGTAGATCTCGGTGATGCCGGTCGGGTGGGCCAGGATCAGCTCCACCCGGTCCGGCGCGGGGCAGCGCAGGTAGCCGGTCTCGGCGTGCAGCGGGCGGCCGTCGTCGGCGGCGCGCGTGCGCTGCCGGTAGGTGAGGAACGGGCGGCCGATGTGCCCGAACTCCACCTCCTCGAGGTAGTCGAAGGAGTCGATGGTCGGGTACTCGCCGTGGCCCCGGCCGCGCCAGATCCCGAGCAGCGGGGCCAGCGAAGCGAGGGCGGGGTGCGGGGCTGCCACCGGTCGAGGGTAGCCCCCGGCCCGCCTCACCCGATCGAGGCGGGCTTCTCGGTCTCCGGCTGCCTGCGCAGCGCGACCTGGTTCACCGCCCACAGCAGCGCGCCGACGCCGAGCAGAATGCCCGCGATCAGGTACTGCTCCGGGTTCCGGTCGGTGAACGGGGTGACCAGGAATCCGCAGGTGAGTGCGCCGATGACCGGCAGGAAGGTGGGGGTGCGGAAGTGCTTGTGCTCGACCGGGTCGCGGCGCAGCACCAGCACGGCCACGTTGACGATGGTGAAGACCGCGAGCAGCAGCAGCGCGGTGGTGCCGCCGAGTTCGGGGACCTGGCCGACGAACAGGATGAGCGCCAGCGCGAGCAGCGTGGTGAAGACGATCGAGATGTGCGGGGTGTGCCTGCGCGGGTGCACCGCCCCGAAGGCGCGCGGCAGCACGTGCTGGCGCGCCATGCCGTAGAGCAACCTGCTGGCCATGAGCATGTTGATCAAGGCGGAGTTGGCAACGGCGAACATGGTGATGAAGGCGAAGATCTCGGTCGGGAAGCCGGGGGCGCCGATCTCGACGACCTTCAGCAGCGGGGTGTCGCCCGCGCCCAGCTCGCCCGGCTCGACCAGCGCCACCGCGGTGATGGAGACCAGCACGTAGATGAGCCCGGTCAGCAGCAACCCGCCGAGCAGCACCTTGGGGAAGATCTTGCTCGGCTGCTTGCACTCCTCGGCCATATTCACCGAGTCCTCGAAGCCGACCATGGCGTAGAAGGCGAGCGTGGTGGCGGCGATGACGCCGCCGAGCGCGGAGCGGTCACCGGTCTCGAACTCGGTGACCCGGCCGAAGTCGCCGTTGCCGTAGCCGAGCGCCCACAGCCCGATGGCGATCACGATGAGCAGCCCGGTCAGCTCGATGCAGGTGAGCACCACGTTCAGCTTGACGCCCTCGCTCACCCC
Source organism: Nocardia sp. NPDC057353 (assembly GCF_042667085.1). Lineage (NCBI taxonomy): Bacteria > Bacillati > Actinomycetota > Actinomycetes > Mycobacteriales > Nocardiaceae > Nocardia > Nocardia sp. NPDC057353. The sequence continues at coordinate 132,831 of NZ_JBHVAK010000002.1, read as the reverse complement.
GCGCAGGTTGATCGCGGCGACCACGAGGATGAAGGAGAGCGCCACCAGCGTGATGCCGATGCCGTCGCCGATGCCGAGCTCGAAGGCCTCGGCGAAGTTGGCGGCGAAGGCGCGGGCCGCGGTCGAGGCCGAGGTGATGCCGGAGCTCATCACCGCGAAGGCCACCATGAAGGTGACGAAGTGGATGCCGAAGGCCTTGTGCGTGTACAGCGCGGCGCCCGCGGCGTGCGGGTACTTGGTGACCAGCTCCAGGTAGCTGAATCCGGTGATCAGCGCGACCAGGAAGGCGACCAGGAACGGCACCCAGACGGCGCCGCCCACCTCGTTGGCGACCTTGCCGGTGAGCGCGTAGATCCCGGTGCCGAGGATGTCGCCCACCACGAACAGGAGCAGCAGCCCCGGACCCATGACGCGCTTCAGCTCGGGTTCGGCGGCGCTGTCGGCGGTGACCTCGGCCATGGCGCACCTCCTTCAGCACTCGGTGGTGCAGAGGGGATTACCCATTCCGCGGCCGGATCAGTCGCCGATCTCGGCCAGTTCCGCCGCGGCGGCGGCGATCATGGCGGCGGAGTCGCGCGGGCTCAGCGCCATGGCGCGGAGCTGGTCGAAGATGACGCCGAAGCGGCGGATCTCGGTGTGGCCCTCGATCAGCTCGTCGCCCGCCAGCCCCTCGACGTAGACCAGCTCGGGGTCGGCCGGGTTCGGGAAGTCGAGCAGGGTGAAGGCGCCCGCCATGCCGGGGTGCGCGCCCGCGTCGAAGGGCAGGATCTGCAGGATCACGTTCTTGCGCTTGATCTCCTGCAGCAGCCGCTCCAGCTGCCCGTGCATGGTGACCGGCCCGCCGACCACCCGGCGGATGGCCGCCTCGTCCATCACCACCCAGAGCTCCAGCGGCTCCTCCTTGGTGAGGTTGACCGCCCGGTCCATCCTGGCCTTGGCCCTGCTCTCCATCATCGCGGCCTCGAGCTTCGGCATGGAGGTGTCGATGACGGCGTTGGCGTACTCGTAGGTCTGCAGCAGCCCGGGGACCGTGGAGGTCTGGTAGTGCCGCGCCGAGAGCGCCTCGGACTCGAAGTTGATGTAGGCCGCGTAGACCTCGGAGACGCTGCCCTCGTAGGCCCTGGCCATGCCGGGCTTGAGCGCGGTGCTGAGCAGCTCGACGGCCTCCTCGCGCTGCTTGTCGTCGACGTCGTACAGGTCGAGCATGGCCATCAGCGTGCGCCGCTGCGGCCGCGCCTGCGCTGTCTCGATCCGGTACAGCGTGGTGATGTTGATGCCGGTGCGGGAGCTGACCTCTTCCTTGCCGAGCTGCGCGTCCTCCCGCATCTCGTGCAGCATCGCCGCCAGCCGGCGCAGCCCCACGGTGAGCACCGTGCGCTTGCCTGCCATGCCACCCCTTCCCTGCGAGCCCGCGCGCGGCACGGGTGCGGCGCGGGCGGTACTCCACGGTACCGCTCGGGCGGCGCGGCCACGAACGGGTCGGTCCACATGTCGGCGGGTCGGCATCCGGCCTGCGGAACCGGGCGCTGCGGACCCGTCGGATTCCTTCAGTTCTGCTGCACCGTCGGCGGCTCGCCACCGGCCGCGAGCCGCAGGATGGTGGCGGCCGCGGCCGCCGCGTAGGCGTGGCTGGCCTCGGCGGGGCGCGCCGCCGGGTAGTTGCTGCGGTGCGTCACGGTGACCCCGTTCGCCAGGGTGTGGGTGGTGTCGCGGCGGGTGGCGCTGCAGTTGCCGCCCGCCTTGGCGGCCAGGTCGACGACCACGCTGCCGGGGGCGAGCAGGGTGAGGGCCGCGTCGTCGAGGAGCAGCGGGGCGCGTTCGCCGCGGTGCAGGGCGGCGCAGAGCACGATGTCCGGGCGGACCTCGGCGAGCAGGTCGTGCAGGGCGGCGGGGTCCGCCGAGGTGGCGTAGCGCCGGACACCGGCGGCGTGCGCGGCCGCGGCCGTGCCGTCCCGAGCCCCGACCACGGCCGGAGCGGCGTCGCCCGCGGCGACGGCCGCCGCGAAGGCGGCGCGGCCCGCGGCGCCGAAGCCGAGGATCACGGCGCGCGGCGGAGTTCGCCGGGGTCCGGCGGGCAGCAGGGCCATGGCCTCGTCGTAGGCGATCGCGCCCGCCAGCCTGCTCATCGGGGTGAGCGCGTCGAACTCGGCGGCTTCCGCTGCCCGCGGCGCGAATTCGAAGACGACGGAGCGGATTCCGGCCTCGGCCAGTGCGGCGATCTCGGCGGTGCGGTGGTGCGGGTCCTGGAAGCCGACCAGGGTGGTGCCCGAGCGGAGCCGGAGCGTCGCGAGGTCGAAGGCGGGTGTCTTCACCCAGGCCACGATGTCGGCGCGGGCCACCGCGGCCGCCTCCGCCCCGATCGTGGCGCCCGCGGCTTCGTAGCTCCGGTCCGGAAACCCGGCGGCCGCACCGGCATTCGTCTCGACGACCACGCTCAGGTCGTGCCGGACGAGCTTGCGCACCGCGTCCGGGGTGAGCGCGACCCGCCGCTCGTCCCGCGCGGTCTCGCGCAGCACGCCGACCGTGCGGATCGCCCGCCCCTGGCTGCGGGCACCCGCGAGCAGTGCGGGTGCGGTCACTCCGCGGCCCCGTCGAGGTCCGCCTCGAGCCGGGCCCAGCGCTCGGCCAGCGCATCCCGGAACTGCATCCGGCAGTCGCCGTCCGAGAGCCGCCGGTAGCCCGCCAGCGCCGGGGTGGCCATGACGTCGTTCACCGCGACCGCGGTGCCGGTCTCGCGGAGCGCGTACAGCTTCTCGAAGCGCTTCACCGCGAAGGCGACGTCGTGCTTGAGCACGGAGAACCGGGTGGCGACCCGGGCCTGCTGCGAGTAGTCGTACTCGCCGATGGCGACGTAGCGGTCGTCCACCACGAGCATGCCCTGGGCGTTGCGGGCGTGCTCGCGCTTGATCAAGACGCTCTGCACACCCGCCCTGGTCTGCCGCCAGAGCTTGTCGTCGTAGCTCCAGACGTCGCTGATGTCGTCCAGCACGTACATCCGGCGCACCTCGACCCGCGGCGGGTGCGCCTCGTCCGCGAGCCGGAGGATGGCGGCGTGGTAGTCGTCGCCGACATCGCCGCCGATGGTGCCGAGGTCGACGGTGTGGATGGCGCGCACCGAGACCGTCGCCCGCTCCAGCAGGGTGAGCAGGTCGCTCACGGTGTTCCACTCCCAGACCGTCGCGCTGCGCGACGGGATCTGGGTCAGGATCTCCTCGGCCCGCTCCAGCTGCCGGTCGGCGAGCTGCCGCAGCGGCTCGATCTCGTCGCGCACGTGCGCCGCGTCCAGCAGGCTCTGCGCGATCCCGAGCGCCCGCTCGACCACCGCGGGGTCCTTGCCGAGCAGCACGTTGAAACGCATGCGCAGCTCGTGCAGCGCGCTGTCGCCGGATTCGGCGGGCGCGCCGGGCAGCTCCTCGCCGAGCGCGAGGCTGAGCCGCTCGCGCAGCGCGAGCGGCGGCACCCGCGAGCCGTTCTCGATCTGCTGCACCAGGCTGCGCGAGCAACCGGCCCGCTGCGCCAGCTCCGCCTGGGTAAGGTTGCGCTCGATCCGCAGCCTGCGCACGAGCGCGCCGATGGGTTCGCCCTGGTCGCTCATCGGGTGCCCGCCCGGTGGGGAGCACAGCGAAGCACACGAAGTGTCACGGAGCGTGAGCTTAGGACACGCGGCGCCGGACGTCGCTTCGGAGCCCTGCGCGTCGGAAACAGCGGTTCGGACGTCGCGGGCGGGAGCGGTGGTTCGAATGCGCGATCGCGATCGGAATCAGGCACAGAACCTCCTCGGAGACGCACAACGGCCATCTCCAGTATCGGGAGAAGCCTACAAAGTGTCACGGAAAAGCTTCTATGCACAATTGACGGCACAACAAGGCGCTCGGTAGCATAGGTAAACAATCCGCCCCCGGCAGCGAGGAGGTACCGACCACGGACACCTCGCCGCAGCAGGAGGCCGGTTCCCGGCGCTCCCGGTGAACTTCCGCTCGATCCCCCTGCTGCCCGTCCTCGGACACGCGAATCACCGGCCCGCCCCAGACACCGGCGCGGTCGCGATCGAGCAATCGCAGCGCGAACGGAGGGGACCATGGCACTGCACAGCACCGCGACCACGATCACCAGCACGGTCAGCCCGGAACAGGCCCGGCTCGACGAATTCGGCGCCTGGCGGCTGGACTGGCTGCCCGACATCCCGCTCACCCGCGAACAGGCCGTGAGCGGCATGGTCCTCGACGAGGTGCTCAGCGACCCGGCCACCGTGCACGACGCCATGGCGATCGAGCTGGCCCAGCTCCGCGCCGCCGACCTCGGCCTCGACCTCACCCTGGTGCTGCTCCGGCTCTTCCTCCGCATCGAACAGCGCGACGCCGCCCGCCTAAGCTGGCTCGCGGAACCGGCGCGGGCGAGCACGCCCGCCTGAGCGGAGGAGACGGATCGTGCGGATCGGCATCTTGCTCGGCGAGACCTCGGGCCCCGACGCCCTCACCCGGATGACCGACGACCTGGCGGCCGCCGCCGAGGCGGGCTTCGCCTCGGCGTGGCTCTCGAACATCTTCGGCCTGGACGCGCTGACCGCGATCGCCGTCGCGGGCAGCCGGGTGCCCGGCATCGAACTCGGCACGGCGGTGGTGCCGAGCTATCCGCGGCACCCCGCCGCGCTCGCCCAGCAGGCGCGCACGACCGCGCTCGCGCTCGGCGGCAACCGGCTCACGCTCGGCGTCGGGCTCTCGCACCGCCCGGTGATCGAGGACATGTACGGCTACGACTTCGCCCGGCCCGCGCACCACATGACGGAGTACCTCGAGGTGCTGCTGCCGCTGCTGGACAACCGGCCCGCCTCGTTCCGCGGCGACACGGTCAGCGCCGAGCTCGCGCTCACCGTGCCGAACGAGGGCCGGGTCCCGGTGCTGCTCGCCGCGCTCGGCCCGCGCATGCTGCGGCTGGCGGGCCGCGAGACCGACGGCACCACCCTGTGGATGACCGGCCCGGCCACCATCGCCGCGCACATCGCGCCGGTGATCACCGAGGCCGCGGCGGCGGCGGGCAGGCAGGCGCCGCGGATCGTCTGCGCGCTGCCGGTCTGCGTCACCGACGACGTCGAGGAGGCGCGGACCAGGGCGGGCCGGGCCTTCGGCTTCTACGGCGACCTGCCCTCCTACCGCGCCATGATGGACCGCGAGGGCGCCGCGGGCCCGGTCGACCTGGCGCTGATCGGCAGCGAGGAGCAGGTGGCGGCGCGGATCGCCGAGGTCGCCGCGGCGGGCGCCACCGATTTCGTCGGCGCGCTCTTCACCCGCGGCGAGACCGCCGAGCGCACCCGCGCGCTGCTGCGCGAGCTGGCGGGTCAGGCCAGCAGGTAGCGGCTGGTCGGCACCACGTCGAGGTCGCGGTCGGCGCCGAAGGCGGCGACGCTGCGCAGCATCCGGCCGGTCCTGCGCCCCAGCTCGGCATCGTCGCCGCCGCTGCCGTAGAAGGCGTGCGGGTCGGTGAGTGCCTCGATCGGGAAGAGCTCCTCGACGATCGCCGCGACCTCCGGCGCGCCGTCGGTGGCCGGGCCGAGCACCCGGTTCTGCACGTAGCCGAAGGTCGCCTGGGTCTCGATGGCGACCGCGGTGTGCTGCTCCAGCCACGCCGCACGCCAGGTGTCGTAGGGCAGCTCGGCCGGGCGGCGCAGGAAGGCGATGTTCGCCAGCCCCGGCGCGCGCTCGCCGAGCGGGACCGCCGGCGGCGGCAGCGGCAGGTGCTCCTCGACCCACCAGCCCGCCACCCGCTCGGCGAAGCCGGTGAGCACCGCGGAGACCCTGGCTCCCGCGGCCTCGTCCGGGACGTGCGTGGCCACCACGGCGGTCACCGGTTCGTCGAAGGTGGTGAGCCGCAGCAGGGCTCGGGCCACCGCGGCGTCGGCGAGGTTCACCTGGAGCCGCTCCGCCCCGGCCGAGCGCAGCCCGGTGCGGGCCGCGTCGCCGAGCAGCTCACCCGGCCCCCAGAGCGCGTGCACCAGCTTCATCGCCGCCACCACTTTCTGTAACCTGTTCCAATTTTCGGGGCAGCGTACCCGGGTGCGGCGATTGGTAACACGGTTACCAGGTAACGAAGTTACCGTAAGGGGGTGGCGAGAGGGCAGGACACCGAGGCGCACCGGCAGATCGTCGCGGTGGTGCTGGAGCTGCTGCAGACCGAGGGGTACGACGCGGTGCAGCTGCGCGTCGTGGCCAAGCGCGCGCACGTCTCGCTGACCACCGTCTACAAGCTCTTCGCCACCAGGGACGAGCTGATCGTGCGGGCCATCCAGGACTGGATGGCGGCCGAGGCCTACGCCGAGCTGGAGCCCGCCCCGCCGGACGAGTCCACCCGGGATTCGCTCATGCGGGTGCTGCGCTCGGTCTTCGAGCCGTGGGAGCGGCAGCCGCGGATGCTGGAGGCCTACCACTACGCGCGGCAGGGGCCGTGCGGGCAGCTGCTGGACGAGCAGGGGCTGACCGTGCTGCTCCCGGTGATCGCCGAGGCCATCCAGAACCTGGACCCCGGCTACCTCGAGGACGTCGCGGTGATCCTGGGCAATGTGGTGCTCTCGCTGATCGGCCGGTTCGCCACCGGCGCGGTCGAGATCTCCACCATCCTGCCGACCCTGGAGCGCGCGGTGTACCGGCTCACTGCCGACAACGCGGCCGAGGCGGCGGGTAAACCGGCACCTGCCGGATAGCACTATTCGCGCACGCTGATCGCAACCGTTCCGCGGGCTCGGCGGCCTCCCTAGATTCCGGGGGACTGCTTGCTTTCGAGTTCGAGGAGGAACCTGATGACGGCCGTGGCGCCCCTTCCCCGCGCAGCGCTCACCCGGGACGACCTGCCGGTCCTCGACATCCGCAAGGTCGGCGGCGCGCTCGGCGCCGAGGTGCGCGGCCTCGCGCTCGGCGCGCAGCTGGACGACGCGACCGCCACCGCGATCCAGGTGGCGCTCGCCGAGCACCAGGTGCTCTTCTTCCGCGACCAGCACCACCTGGACCGGGAGACCCAGTGGGAGGCTGCCGCCCGGCTCGGCACCCCGACCGAGCCGCACCCGACGGTCAAGTCGCGCGGCGCGCTGCTGCTGGAGCTGGAGGGCGCCGCCAACGCCTGGCACTCCGACGTCACCTTCGTGGACCGGGTGCCCAAGGCCTCGCTGCTGCGCGCCGTCACCCTCCCCCCGTACGGCGGCACCACGGTCTGGGCCTCCACCACCGCCGCCTACGACGCGCTGCCCGCCCCGCTGCAGGTGCTGGCCGAGGAGCTGTGGGCGCTGCACACCAACCGCTACGACTACGCCGAGCACGGCCGGGAGAGCAACTACGGCGAGAACGCCTACTACCGGGAGTTCACCAGCGAGCGGTTCGAGACCAGGCACCCGGTGGTCCGGATCCACCCGGAGACCGGCCGCAGGTCGCTGGTGCTCGGCCAGTTCGTGGCGCAGCTGCTGGACGTCTCGCCGCGCGATTCGCGCGCGCTGCTCGAGCTCTTCCAGCACCGGATCATCCGGCTGGAGAACACCGTGCGCTGGGACTGGCGCAACGGCGACGTCGCGCTCTGGGACAACCGCGCCACCCAGCACTACGGCGTCGCCGACTTCGGCGAGCACCGCAGGCAGCTGCACCGGGTGACGCTCGCGGGCGACATCCCGGTCGACGTCCGCGGCAGGCGCAGCCGGACCGTCGCGGGCGACCCGGAGAACTACTCGCCGGTGGTCGCGGCGCCGCTGCTGCCCGGCGTGGGTGCGTCTTCCCCGCCGGAAGCGCCCGGTCTCGGCTAGGCTCGGACGCCACCTGAGGATCGGAGGGCAGCACCGTGCGCCGACGCAGGATCTTCGCGCCGCTCGTCGGCGCACTCGCCGTGGTGGTCGCCGTGGCTACCGGCTGCGGCCTGCAGGCGGGCTCGACCCTTCCCTTCGACGTCGGGCCCGCGGGCATCGCCACCGACGAGGAGCTGGACGGCGTCGAGCTCACGGTGGGTTCGAAGGAGTTCACCGAGCAGGTCATCCTCGGCTACATCCTGGCGTTCTCGCTGCAGGCGGCGGGCGCCGACGTGCGCGACCTGACCGCCATCGTCGGTTCGCGCAGCACCAGGGACGCGCAGATCACCGGGCAGGTCGACCTCACCTACGAGTACACCGGCAACGGCTGGATCAACTACCTCGGCCACGAGGACCCGCTCAAGGACCCGCAGGAGCAGTTCGTCGCGGTCCGCGAGGAGGACATCGCGGAGAACGGCATGGACTGGGTCGCGCTGGCGCCCATGGACAACACCTACGCCCTCGCCGCCAACCGCGCCGTGGTCGAGCGCACCGGCGTGACCACGCTGTCGCAGTACGCGGAGCTGGCGAAGCGCGACCCGGCCGCCGCCACGACCTGCGTGGACACCGAGTTCAACGTGCGCAGGGACGGCTACCCGGGGATGGCCGCGGCCTACGGCTTCGACCCGAACACCGTGCAGCGGCCGGTGCTGCAGACCGGCATCATCTACAACTCCACCGCGGCGGGCACCGACTGCCCGTTCGGCGAGGTCTACACCACCGACGGCCGGGTCAAGGGGCTGGACCTGGTGGTGCTCACCGACGACCTCGGCTTCTTCCCGCACTACAACCCGGCGGTCACGCTCCCGGTGGAGCTGGCGGCGAGGTACCCGCAGATCGAGCGGATCATGACGCCGGTCTCCGACGCGCTGACCAACGACGAGATCACCGAGCTGAACCGCAGGGTCGACGTGGTCGGCGAGGACCCGGCCGACGTGGCGCGGGACTGGCTGCGGGACCGGGGTTTCGTCGCCGCGTGAGCCGAATGGTTGCCGGGCGCGGCGTCCGGTGCTTGCATCGAGGTCGTGACCGAGACCCGCATCGTGCAAGCCTCCCGTGAGATCGCCGCGCCCGCGGCGGAGCTGTTCGAGCTCATCGCCGACCCGGCCGCCCAGCCGAGCTGGGACGGCAACGACAACCTCGCCGAATCCGCCCCCGGACACCGGGTGCGCGCGGTGGGCGAGGTGTTCAGCACCACCCTCACCGTCGGCGCGGTGCGGGAGAACCACGTGGTGGAGTTCGCGGAGGGCAGGCTGATCGCCTGGAAGCCCGCCGAGCCGGGCGGCGAGCCGATCGGGCACCTCTGGCGCTGGGAACTCGCCCCGGCGGGCGAGGGCCGCACCACCGTGACGCACACCTACGACTGGACGGATCTGCACGACGAGAAGCGCCACGTGCGCGCCCGCGCCACCACCGCCGACAAGCTCACCGCCTCGATCGACCGGCTCGCCGTCGTCACCGAGAAGCGCGGCTGATCAGAGCACGACGCCGGGGTTCAGGATCCCGTCCGGGTCGAAGACCCCGCGCAGCGCGCGCTGCACGGCCAGGTTCACCGGGTCCAGCTCCCTGGTGAGCCAGCCCGCCTTCAACCGCCCGACCCCGTGCTCCCCGGTGATGGTGCCGCCCAGCTCCAGCGCCGCCGCGGTGATCGCGTCGAACGCCCGCCGCGCGGCCGCCGCGGAGGCGGGGTCGGCGCCGTCGAAGACGATGGTCGGGTGCAGGTTGCCGTCCCCGGCGTGGCCGAAGACGCCGATCGTGAGGCCGGAGTCGGCGGCGATCCGCTCGACCGCGAGCACCAGGTCGACGATCCGGCCGCGGGGCACGCAGACGTCGTCGAGCAGGTGGTCGCCGAGCCGCTCCAGTGCGGGCAGCGCCATCCGGCGCGCCGCCATGAGCAGCGCCGACTCGGCGGCGTCGGCGCTGCGCGCGACCTCGCCGCCCGCCGCGGCGCAGATCTCCGCGACGGCGCCGAGCACCGCGTCGGCGTCCGCGGAGTCGGCCTGCACCAGCAGCATGGCGGCGTCGTCGGCGAGCCCCATGTGGGTCAGCGCGTCGACGGCGCGCAGCGTGGTGCGGTCCAGGATCTCGACCGCCGAGCAGCCGGGGGCGGCGGCGTCGATGCCGGTGACCGCGGCGCTCGCGGCCGCGGGGGTGCCGAAGGTGGCGACCAGGGTCTGCGGCGGGCGCGGCGCCGGGCGGAGCCGCACGGTGACCTCGGTGATCACGCCGAGCGTTCCCTCGGAGCCGACGAGCAGCCGGGTCAGGTCGTAGCCCGCGACGCCCTTCACCGTGCGGGTGCCGGTGCGCAGCACCCGGCCGTCGGCGAGCACCACCTCGAGCGCGGCCACGAAATCGCCGGTGACGCCGTACTTCACGCAGCACATGCCGCCCGCGTTGGTGGCGACGTTGCCGCCGATCGAGCAGAAGTCGACGGAGCCGGGGTCCGGCGGGTAGAAGAGGCCGTGCTCGGCGACGGCGGCGCGGAGGTCGCCGGTGAGCACGCCGGGCTGCACGACCGCGAGCCGCTCGGCGGGGTCGATGTGCAGGACGGCGTTCATCCGGTGCGTGGAGAGCACGACCGCGCCGTCCACCGCGTTGGCGCCGCCGCTGAGCCCGCTGCCCGCGCCGCGCGTCACCACCGGGATCCGCGCGGCGTGGCAGGCGCGCAGGCACTGCGCGACCTCCGCGGTGCCGCGCGGGGCGAGCACCGCGAGCGGCGAGCCGCTGTCGGTGAACCGGGAGTGGTCCCGGCGGTAGGACCGCAGGATGTCCGGGTCGGTGACGGCGATGCCGTCCGGCAGGCCGGCGAGCAGGTCCGGCGTGGGTTGCAGCGTCGTCATCGGCCCAGCACCGGAACAGCGGGCTCGCAGGGCGCTTCGCCGTGTCCGGCGGCCGCGTCCGACGCGCCGCTCTCCGCCGGGCCGTGCGTGGCGGCCGGGACGGGCACGGCGACCCTCGGTTCGGCAGCGACGGGTGCGGCGGCCCCCGGCCCGGCCGGGGAAGAGTCCGGCCACCCCTGGTCGAGGAGGGTGGTGCGCAGCGTGCGCTTGACGATCTTGCCGTACCCCGATTTGGGCAGTGCGTCCCAGACCACGAAGTGCCGCGGCATCTTGTACCCGGCGAGCTTGCCGCGCAGGAACTCGCGCAGCTCGTCGTGGTCCAGACTGCGGCCGGCGCGCGGCACGCAGACGGCGACGCCGACCTCGCCCCACTTGGCGTCCGGCATGCCGAGCACCGCGACCTCGTGCACCGCCGGGTGCTGCAGCAGCTTCTCCTCGATATCGCGCGGGAAGACGTTCGAGCCGCCGGAGATGTACATGTCCGAGGCGCGCCCGGTGACGTACAGGTACCCGGATTCGTCCAGCAGCCCGAGGTCGCCGGTGCGGAACCAGCCATCCCGGAAGGCGGCGGCGTCGGCGGCCGGGTTGTCCAGGTACCCGTGGCAGACCGCGGGACCGGCCACGCAGATCTCGCCGCGCTCGCCGGGCGGCAGCTCGCGGCCCCGCTCGTCCTGGATGCTCACCTGGATCCCGGTGCGCGGGTACCCGCAGCTGCCGATCTCGACGTCCGCAGGCCGCGGCCTGCCGTGCTCGCGCGGGGGCAGCACGGTGATCGCCCCGGTCACCTCGCCGAGGCCGTAGTACTGCACCAGCACGTCGCCGAGCACCCCCCGCGCGCGCTCCTGGTCCGCGATGGCCATCGGCGCCCCCGCGTAGATCACCGAGCGCAGCGAGGAGTGGTCGCGCGCTTCCGCCGCGGGATGCTCGGCGAGCATGGTGAGGATGGTCGGGACGGTGAACATGTTGCTCACCCGCTCCCGCTCGACCAGCTCCCACACCTCGGCCGGGTCCAGCCCGGGCGCGGTGGGCAGCACGGTGCGCGCGCCGCGGGCGATCTGCGGCAGCAGGTGGATGCCCGCCCCGTGCGAGAGCGGCGCGACCGCCAGCGAGGCGTGCTCCTCGGTGGTGCCGGGCATGAGGTCCGCGAGGTGGTTCAGCGTCACGAACCCCATCTGCTCGTGGGTCAGGACCGCCGCCTTGGGCGTGCCGGAGGTGCCGGAGGTGAAGAAGTACCAGGCGGCCTGCCCGACCGGCACGTCCTGGTCGCCGAGCGCGGGCCCGTCGGCGGGCAGCGCGGCCACCGAGCCGTCGCCATCGGCGCCGATCAGGAGCGTGCCCGCGCGTAGCTCGGTCGCGGCCGCGATGGCGGGCAGCTGCTCGACGAGGCTCGGGTGGATCAGCGCGAGCACCGGGCGGCACACCCCGGCGATCACCGCGACATCGGCGGCGGTGAGCCGGAAATTGGTGGGCGCCAGCGCCGCCCCGACCCGCCAGACCGCGAGCATGGCCTGGATGTACTCGGGGTGGTTGGGGCTGTGCAGCAGCACGCACTCGCCGGGCCCGACGCCGCGGCGGCGCAGCTCGGCGGCGAGCAGCGAGACCCTGGTGTCCAGCTCGCGCCAGCTCCAGCGCAGCTCGCCGTGCACGACGGCGTCCCGGTCCGGGAAGCGCCGCGCGGTCTGGGTGAGGAAGTGCGCCAGGTTCATCGCCCTGGTGGGGACGGTGGTCATCACGCCACCGCCAGCACGGAGGCGTAGTTGGCGACGGCAGCGCCGCCCATGTTGAAGACGGCGGCGCGCTCCGCCTTCGGCAGCTGCATGTCGCCCGCCTCGCCGGTGAGCTGCATGGCGGCCAGCACGTGCTGCGAGACCCCGGTCGCCCCGATCGGGTGCCCCTTGGCCTTGAGCCCGCCGGAGACGTTCACCGGAAGCCTGCCGTCCGGCTGCGTGGTGCCTTCGGCCAGCACCGTGGCGCCCTTGCCCGGCTCGGCCAGCCCGAACGCCTCGTACTGGATGAGCTCGGCGAGGGTGAAGCAGTCGTGCGTCTCGATCAGGCTCAGCCCGGCCAGGTCGGTGCCCGCCTCGGCGAGCGCGGCGGCGAAGGCGCGGCGCGCCCCGTCGAAGGCGATCGGGTCGGCGCGGTTCGCGATGGCGAAGACGTCGTTGGCCTGCGCGCGGCCCGCCACCCGGACCCGGCGGCCTGCGCCGCTCGCGACGTCCGCGCTGGTGACCACGAGCGCGGCGGCGCCGTCGGAGACCAGCGAGCAGTCGGTGCGCAGCAGCCGCCCCGCGGTGACCGGGTTCTTGTCGGACGGCGCCGAGCAGAACTCGACGCCGAGGTCGCGGCGCAGCTGCGCCCACGGGTTCGCCACGCCGTTGCGGTGATTCTTCGCCGCGATCAGCGAGAGCGCCTGGCGCGGGTCGCCGTAGCGGTCGGCGTAGACATCGGCGAGCTGCCCGAAGAGCGCGGCGAAGCTGCCCGCCCCCGCCTCGGTGCGCCGGTAGCTGGCGCCGAGCAGCGCGTCGTTGACCACGTCGTTGCCGACCCCGGTCATCTTCTCCGCGCCGACCACCAGCGCCACCCGGCCGCGGCCGGACTGTACGTGGTCCATGGCGGCGTGCAGCGCGGCGCTGCCGGTGGCGCAGGCGTTCTCGTGCCGGGAGGCGGGAATGCCGGCCAGCTCGGGGCGGCCCGCGCCGAGCAGCGCCGCCTCGAAGCTCTGCCGAGAGAAACCGGAGTTGAAGACGCCGACGAAGGCGGCGTCGACGTCGGCGACGGCCAGCCCGGCGTCGGCGATCGCGGCGGTGGACACCTCGGCCATGAGTTCCTCGACGCCGACCTCGGGGGCGGTCTTGCCGAAGGCCGTGTGGGCCCAGCCGATCAGGAAGGGATCCGTGCTCATGCCGCCCAGTGTGTGACAGCGGCCACGTCGCCCGACACCGCGCGCCGATGGGATCTGCCCGTGCCCTTTCCTCGTTCTGTAGGAACGCCGTGCCAGAGTGGGTGGCATGGCACAGCGGGAACTCCAGCGTCTGGTGGACACCCTCGCCGAGCGGCTCGGCCGCTCCGTCGTGCTGGACGACCCCGAGGTGAACCTGCTGGTCGCCAGCAGGCACTTCGGTGACGCCGACGAGCAGCGGGTGCGCGCGGTGCTGCAGCGCGACGTCGGCGGCCCGGCGATCGGGCACATCCTGGCCCAGGGCGTCGCCCGCTGGACCGCGCCCGGCGTCATCCCGGCCCGCCCCGACCTGGGGATGGACAGCAGGCTCTGCCACCCGGTGCGCTGGCAGGGCAGGCTGCTCGGGCTGCTGCTGGTGATCGACGCGGACGAGTCGATCACCGAACCCGAGCGGCAGGAGGTGGTGCGCACCGGCCGCGAGCTGGCGGTGCTGCTGCTCGGCGAGGCGCTCGGCCAGGACCGGCTGCGCGGCGAGACCGAGGCCGTCGTCGCCGACCTGCTCGGTACCGACCGGCCGCGCCGGGACGCCGCGGTGAGCGCGCTGGACCGGCTCGGCGTGCTCCGGGTCGCCGGGCAGGTCACCGTGACCGTGGTCGAGCCGACGCCGGAGCCGGGCGTGCTCGACCCCACCGAGATCGAGCCCGCGCTGCGCATCGCCACCGCGAGCGTGGCCCGCTCGCGCTCCGGCCGCGCCACCGGTGTCGTGCTCGGCGGGCGCGGGGTGCTGCTGGAGACCTGGGACCGCCCGCCCGGCACCGAGCGGCTGCGCGAGCAGGCCGCCGCGCTGCGCGACGTGGTGCACCGGGTGCTCGGCACCGACGGCTCCGCCTCGGCCGCCGGGGTGGGGCGGCCGTACCAGGGGCCGGGGGAGGCGTACCGCTCCTACGACGGCGCGCTGGTCGCGCTGCGCGCGGCCCGCCGGGTCGCCGCGCTGGACGGGCTGGCGCTCGCCGCCGAGCTCGGCCCGCTCGATGTCGTGCTGCGGGTGCCCGCCTCCGAGCTCACCACCGCGCTGGTGCCGGAGCCGCTGCTCGCGCTCCGCGCCGCCGACCCGCACGGCAGGCTGCTCGCGACGCTGCGCAGCTACCTGGAGCACGGCGGCTCGGCGCCCGCCACCGCGGCCGCGCTGCACCTGCACCGCACCTCGCTCTACTACCGGCTGGAGCGGATCGAACAGGTGACCGGGGTCGACCTGGCGGACGGCCGGGTCCGGCTCACCCTGCACCTCGGGCTCTGTGTCCTGGACGTGCTCTGACGGGCTTTCCTACAGCGAGTGGAAAAGTCGCGGGGAGATCCCGACGCCGGTCGGTCGTGACCGGGGTCACAGCAGGCGCACGATCGTGCGGTGACCCACACCGATGCCGAACCACGACCCACCTCCGCCGCCGCGCTGCCCACCGTCTCCGTCGTGGGGGCGGGGGCGATGGGGTTCCCCATGGCCGTCCGGCTGCACGACCGCGGCTTCCCGCTCCGGGTGGTCGACCTCGACCCCGCGCGGGTCGAGGCGGCGCGCGGGATCGGGCTGGCCGCCGACACCGAGCTCGCGAGCATCGCGGGCAGCGATGTCGTGCTGGTCATGGTGGCCACCGGGGCGCAACTCGCCGAGCTGCTCGCGGCGCCGGTGGTCACCGGCGGCGGGCTGGCGGGCGCGGTGCTCGTGGTGCTGAGCACCGTTGGGCCGGAGGCGCTGCACGCGGCGCGCGGCCCCGCCGAGCGGGCGGGCGTCCGGCTGCTCGACTCGCCGGTCACCGGCGGCGTCGCGGGCGCGGTCGCGGGCACGCTCACCCTCTTTACCGCGGGCGACCCGGCCGCGGTCGCGGCCGCCGCGGCCGCGCTCGGGGCGGTCGGCGTGGTCAGGGTGGTCGGCCCGAACCTCGGCGACGGGCAGGCGTTCAAGCTGGTCAACCAGATGCTCACCACCATCCACCTGGCCGCGGCGGGCGAGGCGATCGCCTTCGCCGAGCGGCTCGGGCTCGACCTCGCGGTGGTCGCGGAGCTGCTGCCCACCGGGGCGGGCAACTCCTGGATGTTCGCCGACCGCGCCCCGCGCATGGTGCGCCCCGCCGCCGAGCGGCGCACCGAGACCAGGCTCGCCGTCTTCGTCAAGGACAGCGGGCTGGTCGCCGAGGCGGCGGCGTCGGCGGGGGCGCACGCCCCGCTCACCGCCGCCACGCACGGCGTCTGGCAGCGGGCCACCGAACTCGGCCTCGACGCCGGTGACGACTCCGGCGTCGTCGAGGTCTTCCGCCGCGGCTGACTCCCCGCGGCACCCCCTCCCTACACTGCGAAAGAGCCCATGATGTCCACAACCACGGCCGGCGACGTCCGGTCCAGCCTGCGCCGCAAGGTTCTGCTGCGGCTGATGCCGTTCCTGCTGCTCTGCTACTTCGTGAACTACCTGGACCGCAGCAATATCGGCATCGCAGGCCCGAACGGCATGAACGAGGCGCTCGGCCTCACCGCCACCATGTTCGGCATCGCCTCCGGCATCTTCTTCATCGGCTACATCCTGCTCGAGGTGCCGAGCAACCTGGCGCTGCACCGGTTCGGCGCCCGCAAGTGGATCGCCCGCATCCTGGTCAGCTGGGGCATCGTCGCCGCGCTGACCGCCTTCGTGCAGAACGCGCCGATGCTCTACGCCCTGCGCTTCCTGCTCGGCATCGCGGAGGCGGGCTTCACCCCCGGCATCCTGCTCTACCTGACCTACTGGTTCGCGCAGCGCGACCGGGCGCAGGCCTTCGCCTTCTTCCTGGTCGGCATCCCGCTCTCCTCGACCATCGGCTCGCCGCTCGCCTCCTGGCTGGTGCAGAGCGGCGACGGGATCTTCGGGCTGGAGGGCTGGCGCTTCATGATCCTGGTGACCGGGCTGCCCGCGGTGCTGCTCGGCATCGCCTGCCTGACGCTGCTGCCGGACCGCCCGGCCGACGCGCGCTGGCTCACCGACGCCGAGCGCGCGGCGCTCGCCGACGACCTGGCCGCCGAGGCGCCGGAGCGGGCGGACCACAGTGTGCGCGGGGTACTCGGCAACGCCAAGGTGTGGGTGCTCGGGCTCGGGTACTTCGGGCTGGTCTACGGCCTGTACGCGATCAGCTTCTTCCTGCCGACCATCATCAAGGAGTTCCAGGCGCGCTTCGACGTGACCTACTCGATCTTCGAGATGGGGCTGCTCACGGCGATTCCGTACGGCTGCGCCACCCTGTTCACGCTGTTCTGGGCCTGGCACTCGCGCAGCCGGGACGAGGTGCCGCTGCACGTGGCGGGCTCCGCGGTGCTCGGCGCCGCGGGCATCGTGCTGGCGATCTGGGCGAACTCGCCGTACCTGGTGCTGGTCGGCGTCTCCATCGCGGCCATGGGGCTGTGCTCCGGCATTCCGCTCTCCTTCGGCATGTCCACGAAGTTCCTGGCGGGCACCGCCGCCGCGGCCGGGCTGGCGCTGGTGAACACCATCGGCAACCTGGGCGGGTTCGCCGGGCCGTACGTCTTCGGCTGGGTCAAGGACCTCACCGGCGGCGACCGGGCCGGGCTCTACCTGATCGCCGGGCTGTGCCTGATGTCCGCGGTGATCGCGGTGGCGGTCTCGCGCTGGCGCTCGCTGGAGCGCGGGGCGCCGGTCGGCGAGGTGCCCGCCGCCGAGCCGGAGCGCGAGCCCGCCCTGCGCTGAGCTCCGCTATGGCGCCCCGGTTCCCGCCGGGGCGTCATCGGCGCGCCGGTTCGCGGCGCGAAGCAGGTACCGCACTGGTCCGCGCCGGCGCTCGGACGAACTCCGCGCGCTGCGGGCGGCCGCACCGCTCCGCGCCGGCTACTCCGGCAGCGGGGCGCGGAGCGCCGTCACGGCGATCCGGGCGGCCTCCGCGATGGCGGCGTCGACGACCGGGAGCACCGGCTCGGCGCGCGCCGCGCGCGTGAAGACCGCGACCGCGACCGGGTGCTCGCCGGGGAACTCGACCACCGCCGCCTCGTTGCGGATGGTGCCGATGGTTCCGGTCTTGCCCGCCACCGCGACCCCGCGGTGCGGGAAGGCGGCGGCGATCCGGTGCGGCCACACCTGCCTGCGCATGACCGACTGCACGAACGCCGTCTGCCCTGGCGAGAGCACCGCGCCCGCCCAGACCGCGCGCAGCAGCCTGGTCGTCTCCTCGGGGGTGGTGGCGCTGGTGAAGGCCGGGTCGTAGGCCGAGACCGACCACGCCTCGTCGAGGTCGGCGAGCGCGGCGAAGGCCTCGGCGGTGCTGTGCGTGTCGGTGTCCCGGACCAGGGCGCGGTGCAGGTCGGCGGTGCCGCCGACGATCCTGGTGGCGGAGAGGCCGAGCTCGTCCAGCAGGTCGTGCAGCGCGCCGATGCCGAGCTCGCCGAGCAGCACGTCGGCGGCGGCGTTGTCGGAGACGGTCATCATCGAGGTGGCGAGGTCGCGGCGGCTCAGCGTCACCGGGTCGTGCAGCGCGGCGATCCCGGTCGGGCCGGTGGTGCACTCCGCCGGGTCGACGGTGCGCCGTTCGGTCGGGTCGATCCGGCCCTCGTCCACCGCGCGGCAGAAGGCGAGGACCAGCGGCAGCTTGTAGACCGACGCCGTCACCACCCGCTCGGTGCCGCGCACCGTGACCTCGGCGGCCGAGCCGTCGCAGCGGCGGGCGTGCAGCCACCCGGTGCACCCCGCGTCCGCGAAGACCGCGCGGATACGGTGCGCCGCGTCGTCGTGCGCCGGGTTCGCGTTGTCGCGCCGCGCAGAGTCGTCGGGCGCGGGCTGCGCCGGGTCCGCGTGATCATGCTGCGCGGCGCCGTCGTGCGCGGGGTTCGCGTGGCGCCGCCGCGCGGCGGCCTCGTGCGTCGAGTTCGCCGAGTCACGCCGCGCGGCGTTGTCGTGCGCGAGGTGGGCGGAGTCCGCGTTGTCGCGGGGGGCCGCATGCCGGCGCGCGGGTCGCGGCCTCATCGCAGCCGCTCGCGGAAGAGGACGGCGTCGAGCGCGGCGGCGGCCGCCTCGGCGCCGGGGCGGTGGATCACCCGGACCCGCAGCGCGGTCGCCTCCGGCGCCAGCCGCAGCCAGGCCACCCCCGGCGTCTCGACCGGCGGCAGCGCGCTGAACCCGAAGCCCGCGCCCGCGGCGACGGCGGCGAGCAGGGCGCGGTCGTCCTCGGCGGTGCCGAGCGGGACGTCGAGCCCGCGCTCCCGGAGCAGGTCGCGGGCGGCGTCGTGCGCGGGCGGGTTCCCGGCCCGCGCCGCGGTGAGGAACGGCAGCCCGGCCAGCATGGCGAAGCCGGGCCGCGCCGCCGCCGCGCTGCGGTGCTCGCGCGGGACCGCGACCGCGCGCGGCAGCTTCACCACCGGCCCCGCGACCACGCCGTCCACCAGCGCCGGGTGCTCCAGCACGGCGGCGTCGCAGCCGCCGGAGCGGACCTGCGCCACCAGCTCGACGGTGCTGCCGGTCACCGTCACCACCGTCGGCGCCGCCGGTGTCGCCCGCAGCGCCGCCACGCAGGCGGTGACCAGCGCGGGCGGCAGCGCGGGGATGGCGCCCCAGCGCACGCTGCCCCTGGTCCGCGCGATCCGCGCGGCCTCGGCGCGCAGCAGCTCGGCGTCGTCCACCAGCAGCCGGGCGCGGGGGAGCAGGGCGGTGCCCGCCGCGGTGAGCACCGCGCCCTGCGGCGTGCGCCGGATGAGCTCCACCCCGAGGTCCCGCTCCAGCCTGCGCAGCCCCTGGGAGAGCGGCGGCTGCGTCATGTCCAGCGCGGCGGCGGCGCGGCCGAAGTGGCCCTCGTCCGCGACCGCGACGAAGAACCGGAGGTGGCGGAGCAGGTCCATGCCATGCATTGAAGCAGCGGTGTTCCCGGCGGCTGGCCCGTCGAGGTGCCGCGGGGCAGCGCAGCCGTGGACCCGACGCCGCTGAGCTGCGGCGATATCCGGCGCGACCGGCCCGCGCCGGGGCTGCGTATTGGCCCGCGCCCGCGGTCCGGTGCTTCGCTGAAGCGGTGACCGACTCCCGCCCCGCCCCGCTCACCCAGGCAGACTCCCGCTCCGTGTCGCTCGCCGCGGTGGACTCCCGCCCCGCGCCGCCTGTCCCCGCGGACCCCCGATCCGGGCCGTTCTCGCCGACCGCCACCCCCTCGGCCCCACCCGGTGCACCCGCGGCCACTCGAACCCTGCATCGAACGAGCCGCCGCGGCTTCCTCGCCTCCGTTCTCGCCGCGGGCGCGCTCGCCGCCTGCGGCACCGAGCCTGCCGCCCCGACTCCGGCGGCACCGACGACCACGGCGGACACCGCGGCACTCGACCGCGAACTCGCCGCGATCCAGGACCGGTACGCCGTGCGCCTCGCGGTGTACGCCCGCTACCGCGACCGCACCGTCGCGCACCGCGCGGGCGAGCCCATCGCGCTCTGCTCCACCTTCAAGGTCTACGCGGCCGCCGCCATCCTCCGGCTGGAGTCCGAAGGCGCGCTCGACCTGGCCGAGACCGTCCCGGTGCGCCCGGCGGAGATCGTGGTGAACTCCCCGGTCACCCAGGCCGCGCAGGGCACCGAGCTCAGCTACGCCCAGCTCTGCGCCGCCGCGCTCACCCGCAGCGACAACACCGCGGGCAACCTGCTGCTGCGCCGGATCGGCGGCCCCGCCGCGCTCACCGCCTTCGCCCGCACCGTCGGCGACCGCGCCACCACCCTGGAGCGCTGGGAACCCGAACTGAACCGCGCCGAACGCGGCTCGCTCGCCGACACCACCACCGCCGAGGCGCTGGCGACCGGCTACGACGCCCTGCTGCTCGGCACCGCGCTCCCGCAGGCGCAGCGCCGCACCCTGACCGACTGGATGGCCGCCAGCACCACCTCCGCCCGCCGGATCCGCGCCGCGCTCCCGCCGGGCTGGACCGCCGCGGACAAAACCGGCGGTGGCGACTTCGGCACCGTCAACGACGCGGGCGTGCTGTGGGCACCCGACGGCACCCCGCTGCTGCTGGCCCTGCTCACCGACAGCACCACCGGCGACCCCGACGCCACCCCCGCCGATGCTGCGTTGGCCGCGGCGACCGCCGCCGTCGTCGCCGCGCTCACCGCCTGAGCTCTTCGCCCGAATCGCGGACGCCCCGCCGCCCCCGATGATCGAATGACGCCTGACGCCGATCGAACACGGAGGCCGAGCGATGCGGTTCACCTACGCGGAGACGATGACCGACCCGTCCTACTACGTCCCGCTGGCGCGGGCCGCGGAGGCCGCCGGGTACACCTCGATGGCGATCGCCGACAGCGTCGCCTACCCGCGCGACTCCGACGCCACCTACCCGTACACCCCGGACGGCAGCCGGGAGTTCCTCGAGGACAAGCCGTTCGTCGAGACCTTCGTCCTCGCGGGCGCGCTCGCGGCGGCGACCAGCACGCTGCGCTTCACCCCGTTCGTGCTCAAGCTGCCGATCCGCCCGCCGGTGCTGGTCGCCAAGCAGGCGGCCTCGGTGGCCGCGCTGAGCGGCAATCGCCTCGGCCTCGGCGTCGGCATCAGCCCATGGCCGGACGACTTCGAGATCTTCGACGTCCCGTTCGAGAAGCGCGGCGCCAGGATGGACGAGTGCCTCGACATCCTGCGCGGCCTCACCGCGGGCGGGTACTTCGAATTCCACGGCCAGTTCTACGATTTCCCGCCGATCAAGATCTCCCCGGTGCCGACCGAGCCGGTCCCGCTGCTGATCGGCGGGCACAGCAGGCCCGCGCTGCGCCGCGCCGTCCAGCGCGGCGACGGCTGGATGCACGCGGGCGGCGACCCGGACGAGCTCGACCGCCTGCTCGTCGAGATCGACGCGCTGCGCACCGAATACGGCGCGAGCGAGGACTTCGAGATCCACGTCATCTCGGTGGACGGCTTCACCGTCGACGGCGTGCGCAGGCTCGCGGACAAGGGCGTGACCGACGTGATCGTCGGCTTCCGCAACCCGTACACCCGGGAGCAGGACACCGAGAGCCTGGACACCAAGATCGCGAACCTGTCCCGGTTCGCCGAGCGGGTCATCGCGCACACCGGCTGACCCCGGTCCGCCTGCCGGACAGAGCGATCGGGCGGAATCGAACTCTCGCGGCGGTGCGGGCGCGCCCGCGGCCACGGGATTGATCGATCCGGCCCCGCACGCGTCGATTCCGCATCGGGCGGTGTGCCGCGCCACCGGGTACCGCGCGGTCGTCCCGGCTCGGAAACTGTTACCGGGCCGGAATGCTCGTGCACGTGGGATCGCCGCGCGGCGGGTATGTTGCACGCATCCGGCCGCCGCGCGGCGGCCGGTGAACACGCCGGGATGTGCTGCACATGTGTGCATTTGCAATGTTGCGTTCTTGCATTGGTGAGAGCATGATCCGTGTCACCCGACGGGTGACCGAGGCGACCGGACTAGGGAACGAGAGCCGATCATGGGCCAGCGCGCAGCAGTGGTGACGGGTGAGCGCGGGGTGCTCCGGTGAGCGCCCCCACGGTCGGCGGGTTACCGACCGCGCCGCAGTTGTTGTCCGCGTTCCAGGGCCGCCGGATGAGCGAGCACGAGCCGTTCCGCTCCGCGCACGCCCTGGCCGACCTGCACGAACGCCGGTTGGAGCTGGGTGACCCCGGCGCGGTGGCCGAGCTGGACGCGCACCGCGCCGCGCTGGTCGAGCTGATCGACGAGTGGATCGCGCGAGAGGCGCCGGAGCATCGCGACGGGGCCGCGCTGCACACCGAGACGCTCGGCGCGGTGGTGGATCGGATGGCGCGCAGCTGGGTCGCCGCGAACCGGGCGATCGACGCCGAGGGCGCGCGGAGCGACAAGACCCATAAACACTGGTACCACCTCGCCGAGCTGGTCGACGGGTACACCGACCTGGTCACCGACGTGGCGGGCGGGCGCAGGCGGCTCCCCGGTCAATAGGGGCCGGTCCGTCCGACCGGAAGCCGAGGCGCCGCGCGGGCGGGTTCAGAGGCCGAGGTGGTGCGCGGCCTGCTCCGCGACGGCGGGGGCGAGCAGCGTGCCGTCCGGTCCGGCGCTGCCGAGCACCAGGATTCGCCCGCTCGGGGCGAGCCACGGCGGGCTTTCGGTGGCACCGGTGATCTCGGCCCAGCGGCCGCGCACGGTGAGCTCGGTCGACAGCAATTCACCGGTGACGGCGAGCAGGTGCTCGGCGGCGGGCTCGGCGAGCTCGGCCGGGAACGGCTCGACCTCCCTGGTCGCGCCGAGCGTCAGGCCGCCGTCCAGCCGCGGCACCGCGAGTACGTGCATGCCGAACTCGGCGGCCGCCGCGGTCTGCGCCTGCTCCGCGGCCAGCAGCGCGACCGGCTCGGGCGGGTAGCCGGGGCGGTGCCGGAACTGGTCGCCGTCGGCGAGGATCGCGTCCGGTCGCCGCTCCAGCGGGCCGGTGCGCAGCCGCTGGACCCGCAGCAGCGGCGCCGGTGCGGTGCCGGTCAGCTCCCCGGCGAGCGCGTCCCGGGCCGGGCCGGGGCAGAGCAGCGCGACATCGGCGGCGAGCTCCGAGCCGTCGTCGGCCCGGATCAGCACCCCGGCCGCGGTCTCGGCGAGCGTGCGGGCCAGGCAGCTCCGCGCGCTGAACCGACCGGTCCCGGCCAGGTGCGCGCGGAGCGCGGGGACCGTCTGCTGCGGGGTGAGCACGGCATCCGCGCCGCAGTGCAGCCCGGCCAGCAGCGAACCGCGCAGCGCCGGTTCCAGCGCGCGTGCCCGCTCCGGCTCCAGCAGCGTCAACTCCCGCGCCGCCGCGTCCGCGCCGGTCGCCGCCGCCTCGGCGACGGCCAGCTCGGCGGCGGTGCGCGCGACGGTGATCGATCCGCTCAGCCGGAACCCGACCCCGGGCACCCGGCCGCCGATCTCCCGCCACAGCCACAGTGCGTGCGCCGCGCGCTCCAGGTCCGCCGCGGCGACCGAGCCGGCGCGCAGCGCCCCCGAACCCGCGATCGGCGCGCCGTCGTCCAGGTGCGTCACCGTGTGACCGCGTTGCACCGCCGTCCACGCGTGTACCGCCGCAGGCACCCCGCCGCCGATGATCGCCACTCGCACGAGCAGCCATTCTGCGCCGCTGCCGGTACGCGCCGGTGGCGCGGGTGTGAACGGCGGCTGTCCCGCGCCCCGCCGAGGTCGCGGGACCGGCGGGAATCAGGCCGAAGCCGCCGTCTCGAGCGCGGTCAGCGCGCCCGTTCGGCCGCGCGCCCGCGCTGGGTCGGGCTGAGCGCCTCCGGCCGGTAGTAGCGGTCGTAGAACTCGGTGTCCACGTGGCTCGCCTGGTAGGCGAGCACGGTGCGGAACGGGCCGCTGCCGCTGGGGATCCTGCCGTACCTGCGGAACAGGTACTCGCAGCAGGCGATGGTGGCGGCGATGGTGTGGTCCGCGTACTCGGCGATGCCGGACTGCACCGCGGGCGCGTCCAGGAATCCGCTCACCGCGCCACCGTCCCGGAAGGTGCCGCGCGCGGCGTCGTACTTGAAGTCGACGAAGGCGAGCACCGCCTCCTCCATGGAGCGGTAGGCCGGCGGGCAGTACGGCTGAAGCAACGCCGTGCCCCCGCGGTTCAGCCCGACCGCGGTCGGGAACGGGATGTCCCGCCGGGTGAGCTTGAGCGCGGCGGTCATCAGCGGATTCCCGCCGATGGTGCGGGAGAACGGGATCGGCTTCATGTGGAAGCCGAGCGCCTCGAACCAGGCGTACGGGTGCGCGGCGAAGTGCGGGAAGCCGCCGAGCCCGAGCGCCTGCGCCATCAACCCCAGGTTCTGCAGCATGGCGCCCTGCTGCACCGCGACGAATTCGTACAGCCAGTTCTCGATCATGCTGACCGTGCCGACCCGGCCCGCGGCGAGATCGTCGTCGAGATGCCCGCCCTTCGAGCGCGCGAACTTCCCGAGCCCGGCGGGCGCGAAGCGGTTCCGGTCGTCCAGCAGGAAGTAGGACATGTCGTCGCCGAAGGCCGAGAGCATGAGGTTGATCGCGAGCGCGGTCAGCTCGGCGACCGGCAGGAAGTAGGTGGTGCCTGGAACGTTCGCCGAGTAGTGGTTGAAGGGCGGGGTGAACGGCACCTCGCGGGGCAGCTCCGGCCGCCGGTCCGCGATCCGCACCCGCATCCGCTCGTACAGCGGCACCAGCTTGCCCTCCCTGGCCAGCTGGATCAGCTCGGGGATCTCGGTGCGCTCCAGCTCCTGCGGGCGGCGCACCAGCCAGGCGCCGTCGTCGTCGATCACGATCAGCGCGACATCGTGCACGGAGTCGCCGCTCGGGATGGTGCGGCCGATGAACTGCATCATGATGTTGCCCGAACCCGTTGCGCCGTAGGGCAGCTCGGAGAGCGAGTGGCCGGTGATGCCGCAGGCCGCGAAGGCGAGCGCCGCCTGCTCCTCCAGGGTCAGCGGCCGCGGCGGCGCGGTGCTGGCGTGCGCGAGCGGCCCGGTGCCGAGCGTCATGCCGGGGGCGAAGCGCCGGGACCGCCGCCACAGCAGCGCGTCCATCAGCGGGTACTCCCGCAGCCGGGCGGACACGTCGAGATCGGGGTGGTGGTGCGATGGAATCTGCGTGGTCACTCTGCGCCTTTCCTCGGTTCGGGAAGAACGTAGAGTTCGTTATGGCGCAACGGGTTAACGTCGCGCTACACCTTCGAAACGTCTCACCATCGCAGCGATGACGGCATGTCAGGCGCTCAGCGCGCGACGGTGCCGCCGTCCACCAGCAGGCTCTGCCCGGTGATGAAGCTGCCCGCGTCCGAGCAGAGCAGCAGCGCCGCCCCGACCAGCTCGTCCGGGCGCGCGATCCGGCGCAGCAGCGGCACCTTCGCCATGGCATCGATGAACTCCGGCGGGTTCTTGCGCACCATGTCGGTGTCGACCGCGCCCGGCACGATGGCGTTCACCCGGATGCCGTCGGCGGCGAACTCGGCCGCCATCGAGCGGGTGAAGGAGAGCAGCGCGGCCTTGGCCGCGGCGTACATCGAGAGCCCGGGCGCGAACTGCAGCGCCGCCACCGAGCCCAGGTTCAACACCGCCGCGTGCTCGCTGGCGCGCAGCTGCGGGAGCGCGGCCTGGACCAGGAAGAGCGGGCCGTACACATTCACCCCGAAGGATTTCTGCACCGCGTCCGGCTGCATCGCGGCCAGCGGCTGGGCCAGTGCGTTGGCCGCGTTGTTCACCACGATGTCGATGCCGCCGAAGGCCTGCACCGCGGTCTCGACCAGGGTGTGCAGCGCGTCGAGTTCACCGAGGTGGGTGGGAACGCCGATGGCGTCGGCGCCGAGCTCGCGCAGCCGCGCGGCGGCCTGCTCGCACGCCTCCGGCTTCCGGCTCGCCACCACCACGCGCGCCCCCGCGCAGGCGAAGCCCTCGGCGAGCGCGAGGCCGATGCCCCGCGTCCCGCCGGTGACGACGGCGGTCCGCCCGCTCAGATCGAACAACTGCCGGAAGGACGCCTGATCCACGGGAACACCTCTCGCCACGCGGGCACCGCTGCCCGTCCCGGCCAGTTGTATCACCCGGGTGCGCGGCGGCGCGTCAGCGATCCACCTCGGGGGCGGGCAGCCTGCGCTGGCCGCGCATGACCTCGACCACCAGGTCCTGGTAACCGACGAAGAGCTCGGCGACCTGGGTCCACGCGGCGTGCACCGCGGGGTCGGCGGCGTCGTGCCGCGCCATGGCCCGCTGGAACCGCGCGTAGGCGCGGGCGATGCGGTCCACCACCGAGCCGACGGTCTCGGTGTGCAGCCTGGCGCCGTTGCGGTGCTGCGGCACGTGCCCGATGGTCCAGACGTCGATGGCGTGCATGATCTCGGTGCGCCGCTGGGCCAGCCCGGCGGCCCAGGTGTCGTCCTGCTGGTGCAGGGTGAGCAGCTCGACACACCAGCGGGCGATCGGGTGCTCGGCGGGGCGGCTGCCGCTGATCGCGGCGAGCAGCTCGGTCATCGGGAACAGCGGCTCGATGTCCTCGAACCGCCCGAACCGTTCGTCGCGGCCCGTGCCGCGAACCTGGATCACTCGCGGCACTGCCATGAACTACTCCGGTGTCTGGTCCCCTGACGGGTTTCAGACTGTAGTCTATCACCGCGAGAATGACATTCTCAATTTCGTTGAATTAGATTTCGTCAGCGGTCGATCGAGGTGGCCGCCGGGTGCGGCCCGGCCGGGTCGAGGTCGGTGGCGATCGGCGCGTGCACCGTCGCTCCGCTGCGGAAATCCTCCACCGGCCCCGCGGCGGCGGCGAGGCCCGCCGAGGCCATGGCCCTGGTCTTGAAGGCCCGGGCGGCGCGGCTCAGCCGGTACTCGACCGGGCTGAGCAGCTCCGCGCTCGCGGGCGGCGGGCGCTCGCCCCACACCACGACCTCGAGGCCGCGGTCGAGCAGCGCGAGGTGCAGCCCCTCGTCCGCCTGCGGCAGGCGCAGGCAGACGCCCGCCGCCATGGCGATGGCGTGCGGGGTGCGGCCGCGGCCGCCGGTAGCCAGCGCGTGGTCGAGGCTCGCGACCTGGACGCCGAGAATGCGCAGCGGGGTGTCGTCGGCGACGCCGGGGACCAGGACCGTGACCTCCCAGCCCGCGGTCGAGCGGTCGAACATCCAGCCGCCCGCGTGCTGCACCGCGTCGGCGACGCTCAGCGCCACCACGTCGAGGCGGTACTTCACCAGGCCCCAGTCCCACAGCGTCCGGGTGGCGAGGGGCGTGCGGCGCACGTGCTGCACGCTGCCGCCAGGGGACGGGCCGCCCATCGCATCTCCATCGTCGGCGCTCCGCTCTCCGGTGCCGCCGGGCTGATCGGCGACGGAAAGCTTCCTCACCATACGGTCAGCTCGATGATGTGACAAGGGTCACAGGCCGGGTGGCACGGTCAGGCCGGGCGCGAGCGCGGCTCGGGATCGGCGAACTCCGGGCTCCACCGGGCGTCGGCGCCGACCGGTCGCGTCTCGGCCGCGCGGGCCCAGCCCGCCACCGCGTCCGCCGCGCGCAGCACCACATCCGGCGTGGCGGTCGGCGCGGGCGCCCGGTGCGGGCTCGGGGTGCGGCGGGGCAGCGGCGGCCGCGGGTCGCCGAACTCGTCCTGATCGGAGGGCGGATGGCTGTGCACGATGCTCCCGGTGGGGTCGGCGAGTCGGTGACTCGGTGCGGAAACGTTCGGCTCCGGCTCGGTGCGTACGCGCGTAACCTCCGGAACGCCGCCAACGATAGTGCACGGCGCGGCTCTCCCGTCCTGTCGAGTTTCCTTGCTGCTCAGGCGAATATCCCGCCGGAGAGACTCGGGTCATGCCGCGGCCGGGGCTGCTATGGATACGCGGGGCCATCGGTGGTGACCGGTGGGTACCGCCCGCTCGCGGCTCGGTGAAAGGTCCCAAAACTCGCGCGTTTCGGTTTGCGGGGTTCGGCGTCCGAATGGGTCAATGGCGTGGTGGCGGGGCTCCGAAGGCGACCCATCCGGGCGATCATTGACATGTCTCGCCAGATCAATGGGATTCTGTAACATCGGGAATCGGCCCGCACGCTGGCGTGACCGCCGCGGTGGGGTGCTCCCGTTTTCCCGAACCCGATCCGGGCAGGGGGCGGAAACCTTAGGGTCGTCGCGGTCGGTCCGGATGCGCACAAGGACGTGGGCACGTCGTTCGGGCCGGCCGTCCCATGCTGTGGTTCGAGTGGACGGTGTCGTCGCTCCGGAAATATCGAGGTGACGCCGTGCCCGACCGGGCTGTTGACCCGAAACGACACCTCTGGGTTCTGGGGTTGATCGCGCCGGCCTCGGCGTTGTTGCCGTCGCAGTTGGTGTTGCAGACGGGGTCGCCGGTGTTCTGGTGGATCGGGCCGTTCATCGTGTTGGTGGCGATCCCGCTGTTGGATTGGGTGGTGGGGGAGGACGGGTCCAACCCTCGCGATGAGGATTACGAGCGGCTCTCCGCGGACCGGTTCTACCGGTGGTGCACGTATCTGTTCCTGCCGATCCAGCTGATCGGATTGTTGATCGCGTGTGCGATGTGGGCGGGCACGGAGCTGAGCGTGGTCGACAAGGTCGGGCTCGCCACCACGTTGGGGTTGGTGTCGGGGATCGGGATCAACGCCGCCCACGAGTTGGGGCATCGGGTCGAGCATCTGGAGCGGTGGTTGGCGAAGGTCGCGTTGGCCCAGTCGGGGTACGGGCATTTCTTCGTCGAGCACAACCGCGGCCACCACGCACGGGTCGCCACCCCGGAGGACCCGGCCAGCGCCCGACTGGGGGAATCGCTGTATTCCTTCCTGCCGCGCAGCGTCGCGGGTGGGTTCCGGTCGGCGATCGAGATCGAACGCCGACGGCTGGCGCGTAAGGGGTTGGGTTGGTGGTCCCCGCGCAACCACATCCTGCAGGCGTGGGCGATGACGCTGGTGTTGTTCGGTGGGTTGACCGCGGTGTTCGGGTGGGCGGTGTTGCCGTGGCTGTTTCTGCAGGCGGTGATCGGTGCCGCGTTGTTGGAGACGGTGAACTATGTGGAGCACTACGGGTTGTTGCGGGAGCGGAAGGCCGATGGTCGGTGGGCTCGGTGTTCGCCGCGGGATTCGTGGAACAGTGATCGTTTGGTGACGAATATTTTCCTGTTCCATTTGCAGCGGCACAGTGATCATCATGCGAATCCGGGGCGGCGGTATCAGACGTTGCGGACCTCGGAGGTGGCGCCGCAGTTGCCTGCGGGGTATGCGTCGATGATCGTGTTCGCGGCGGTGCCGCCGCTGTGGCGGCGGATCATGGACCATCGGGTCCTCGCGCATTACGGCGGCGACATCACCAGGACCAATCTGCACCCGGGCGCTCGGATCCGGCTCGCGGAGCCCGCCGATGCTGTGGCGTGACGTCCGCGGGGTCTTCGAGGCGAGGGTGGGGGAGCGGGTGGTGCGCGGCTGGGCGCCCACCGTCGAGGACATGGCCGCCCTGCTCCGCCGCTACGGCGCCACCGCCACCACCGGGCCGGTCGTCTCGCTCGCCCCCGCCGCCGCGCACCTCGACCACGTGCGCGCCGGGCACCTGGACCAGGACCCGGGCTGGCCCCGGCTGCTGCGGGCCGCCGCCGACCGCCCGCAGCGGGACATCCTGCGCGCCGGGCTGGTTCAGCTGCGCGACCGGATCCCGGCCGCCGAGCCCGAGCTGCGGGACTGGCTGCACGCGCGGATCGCCGCGGTCGACGCGGCGGCACCGCTGGTCGAGCGGATCGCGGTCTTCGACGGCACCCCGCCGGTGCCCTACCTGCCCGCCGACGGCCCGCAGGCGGGGGCGCAGAGCCTGGACTGGATCGACCCGCGCACCGTCCTCGCGCTCCCCGCCCGCGCCCGCGAGGTGGGCGACGACGACCGCTGGTCGCTGGCCGGGTTCTGCCGCACCCTGCGCGCCGTGGGCGGCGAGCCCGAGCTGCGCTCCTGGATGGACGATTTCCTGCTCGGCGGCCGCACTCAGCCGATCCGGCTGGTCCGGGTCGAGGGCCCGGCCGGACCGGTGTACGAGCTGCGCGCCGACGGCGCCCGCAGGCTGCAGTTCGCCCGCGTCTTCGGCCTGCCCGTGCTCGCCCTGGTCCGAGCCGCGCAGCTGCCGCGCCCGCTGCTCCCCGCGAGCACCCCCGCCGCCACCGGTTTCGACCGGTGGGGCGAGCTCTGGCAGGGGCTGCGCAGGCACCGGCTGCTCGATGTCGCCGAGGACGCCGCGCACACGCCGCCGCGCTGGAACCCGGCCCGCCTCACCGCCGAATGGCTGCTGCTGCCGCCCGCCGTCGCGACCGCCGCCAACCGCGCCTACGACCGGCTGCACCCCGGTGGCCTCGCCCGCGCCACCGGCCTCCCCGACGCCGTCCTCTTCGACGCCGACCGCTGGGCGGGCACCCTGCTGACCGGCTGACCGGGCCGCTCACCGACCCCGAACCGCGCATTAACTTAGGTTTGACTTACCAAACTTTCCGCGGTTATCGTTGGCAACGCTCGGCCGCCGATTGTGGCGCCGCGTTCTCCTGTGGGTCCGTCGGAAGGTGTGTCATGGTCAAGACGATCAGGGCCGGTATCGTTCTCTTCACCGCCCTCGTGGCGAGTCTCGTGCTGGCGGCCGGGCCTGCCACCGCGGACGTTTCGATCCGCGACGCCAAGGCGGGCGACCTGTACGTCCGCGCCGAGCAGCCGAGCCTGGACCAGCTGGAGCGCCAGTTCGCGGCTTTCTGGAACCCGAACATCGGCATCGACCCCAAGGTCGAGGTGAGCTACAACGGCCCCGGTGCGCGCGCCGAGCTGGAGAAGGTCATGCAGTACAGCCGGACCATGGACTTCTTCTCGCTGCAGGGCCGCGCGATCGGGCCGGTGCAGAACGACGGCAAGACCCTCTCGGTCACCGTGCACGGCCTGATGGCGGGTATCCCGGCGCAGACCACCACCTACCACTTCATCCGGGACGCCGGGCTCTGGAAGTTCGACTGGAAGCGGATCTGCCAGCAGCTGCAGTGCGCGGGCAACCCGAGCTTCGGCTACTGAGCAGCTGACGAACGCGGGGCCGCAGCATGATCAGCGTCGAGGGTGTCACCAGGAGCTTCGGTGACCGGGTTGCCGTCGGGGAGGTGAGCTTCACCGCCGAGGACGGGGCGATCACCTACCTGCTCGGGCCGAACGGCGCCGGGAAGACCACGGTCATGCGGATGATCGCGGGCCTGGTCCGCCCGGATTCCGGACGGATCCGCATCGACGGCAAGGGGTTACCCGAGCTGGCGAGCACGCTCGGCACCATCGGCTTCGCCCTCGGCGCCTTCGCGCGCAACCCGCGGCACACCGCCGAGCAGCACCTGCGCTGGCAGGCCGCGCTCGGCGGTATCCCGCGCGCCGACGTCGGCGCGCTGCTCGACCGGGTCGGGCTCGGCCCGGCCGCGAAACGTCAGGTGGGCCGGTTCTCCTACGGCATGCTGCAGCGGCTCGGAATCGCCGCCGCGCTGCTCGGCGAGCCGGGCACCATCGTGCTGGACGAGCCGGCCAACGGGCTCGACGTCGAGGGAACGCTGTGGCTGCGCGAGCTGCTCACCGGGCTCGCGGCGGACGGCACCTGCCTGCTGGTGGCCTCGCACGACCTCACCGAGGTGGCGATCACCGGCACCAGGATCGTGGTCATGGGCGCGGGGCAGGTGCTCTGGGACGCGAGCCGCGACGAGACCGTCGCCCGCGGCTCCGGCGAGCGTCCGCTGGAGGCCGCCTACCTGGAGATCACCAGGGGCAGCGTGGAGTACGCGGCGAGCGGAGCAGCGCGGTGACCCTGCTGATCAACGCGGTGCGCAGCGAGTTCGCCAAGCTCTCCGCGCGCAGCCCGCTCTGGTACACGGTGCTGCCGCTGGCGGTGCTGATCCCCACCGCGCTCAATTTCGGCATCGCCAAGGCCGTGGAATCCAACCAGCTCAACGGCGGCGGCGGCATGGACACCGACAATGCCGCCTACTGGATCCTGGTCTTCTCCACCTTCATCCTCATGGTCGGCGCGGTCTCCGCGCTGGCCGGTGAGTTCAAGGACGACACCGCGCAGATCGTCTTCCGGATCCAGCCGCGGCGCTGGCTGCTCCCGGTGGCGAAGCTGGTGGTGTACGGCCTGATCGGGGCCGTCACCGCGGCGCTCACGACGCTGCTCATGCTCGGCGGGTTCCCGCTGCTCTTCCCGGAGATCTGGGGGCGGGTGGACATCCTCTCCGCCGACGGCATCCGGCTCTGGGTCGGCATCCCCCTGTTCACCGTGCTGGTCTGCGCGCTCGGGCTCGGGCTCGCCGCGCTGCTGCCCAAGCCGGGGCTGGTGGTGATCATCGTGCTGCTCTGGAAGTTCGGGGTGGAAACCTTCGTCACCTTCGTCCCCGGTGACCTCGGGATGACGCTGCAGCAGCTCTCGCCGTTCAAGAACGGGGAGCTCGGGGTCGGGCAGATGGCCACCTTCGACAGCGCCTTCGGTGGGGAGAACGGCTCGCTGCTGTACTTCGCCGCGATCTGCGTCGCGATCTTCGCCGCCGGAACCGTGCGGCTGACCCGCACCGACGTGCAGAACGACCAGTAAAGGAAACGGCATGGCTCGCAGAGGTTTCCAGGGTGCGGTGCTCCGCGGCTTCGGCGTGGTGTACCACACCGCCACGGTGCTCGGCACCGAGCAGACCACCCCGCGGCTGCTCCGCGTCTGGCTGACCGCGCCGACGCTCTTCGCCGAGATCAGCGTGGAGCCGACCGCATGGCTGCGGTTCTGGTTCCCGGACCCGGAGGGCTCGGAGAGCGAATTCCAGCGCGGCTACACGATCGCCGAGGCGGAGCCCGAGACCGGGCGCTTCGCGGTCGATTTCGTGCTGCACGAGCCCGCCGGCCCCGCCTCCGCCTGGGCGAGCAGGGTGACCGGCGGCGAGACCATCGAGGTCACCTCGTTCGGCTCCAAGAACTTCACGGTCGGCGACGACCTGCCCGCCGGGTACCTGCTGATCGGCGACTCGGCCTCGATCCCGGCCATCAACACCATCCTCGCCGCGGTGCCGCCGCAGGTCGCCGTGGAGGTGTACCTGGAGCTGCACCACGACGACGACCTGCTGATCCCGCTCACCCCGCACCCGCTGGCCCGGGTGCACTGGGTGCCGCGCAGCTCGGAGTCGGCGCTCGCCGAGGCGCTGGAGACCCGCGACTGGGCGAACTGGTACGCCTGGGCCGGGCCGGAGTCGGCCTCGCTCAAGCACGTCAAGGCCAGGCTCAAGGAGTTCGGCTTCCCCAAGACCGACATCTACGCCCAGGCCTACTGGGTGCACGGTCGCGCCATGGGGAAGTCGCGCGATGCCGCCGAGCGCGAGGCGGAGCTGGCGGGCGCCGCGGGCAGCGGCGCCGGTCGCGCCGGCGGCGCGGGCTCGCGCGCCGGTACCGCGCACCCGGCGGCCGGCGCCGAGCCGGGCGCCGTGCCGACCGGCATCGCCGAGCCGACGTCCGCTGCCGCGGCGGTCACGAACGGCCCCGGCGCGGTGACCGATGCCGCCGCAACGGCGACCAACGGCGGTGCCGCAGCGGCCACGAACGGCGCTGCGGCAGCGGTCCCGAACGAGGGTGCCGCCGCGGTGCCGAACGGCGCTGCGGTGCCGAACGGCGCTGCGGCGAGGGGCCCGAACGTCGAGGTCCTGCGGCCGGATGCCGCTGCCGCCGGACCTGCCGCCGCGGCCGCGGCACCCGCCACCCCGGGACGCTGGCGTTCGCAGGCGGGCACCCGGCTCTTCGACGAGATCCGCGCCAAGCTGTGGGTCGCCGGGGTGCTGCAGGTGGTGCTCACCCTGCTCCAGCTCGCGCCCTACGTGCTGCTCGTCGAGCTGGCCAGGAACCTGCTGTCCGGCAGCGACAGCGGGACGCTGTGGTCGCTCGGGCTCTGGGCGCTCGCGCTCTTCGGCATCGGCACACTGCTGGAATCCGCGCTGCAGCTCTGGCTGCACGCGGTGGACGCCGGGTTCGGCCGCGACCTGCGCGCCCGGCTGCTCGGCACGCTGGCGAAGCTGCCGCTCGGCTGGTTCACTGCGCGCAGCTCGGGGCAGGTCAGCAAGCTGATCACCGGCAACACGCTGTCGCTGCACTACCTGGTGACGCACGCCGTCACCGACGCCGTCGCCGCGGTGGTCGCGCCGCTGGCAGTGCTCGGCTACCTCATCTGGGTGGACTGGCGGCTCGGGCTGATCCTGCTGATCCCGGTGCTCGGCGCCGTGTTCACCATGCTCACCATGATGGCCCAGTCCGGGCCGAAGACCGTGCAGTCGCAGCGCTGGGCCGAGCGGATGAACGCCGAGGCCACCTCGTACCTGGACGGCCAGCCGGTGATCCGGGTCTTCGGCGGCGCCGCGGCCTCCCCGTTCCGGCGCAGCCTGGACGGCTACATCGGCTTCCTGGACGGCTGGCAGCGCCCGTTCGTCGGCAAGAAGTCGCTGATGGACCTGATCACCCGCCCGGTCACCTTCCTCTGGCTGATCGCGCTCGCGGGCACCGCGCTGATCACCTCCGACCGGCTGGACCCGGTCGACCTGCTCCCGTTCCTCTTCCTCGGCACCACCTTCGGCGCCCGGCTGCTGAGCATCGGCTACGGCCTCTCCGGGCTGCGCGAGGGCAGGCTGGCCGCGCGCGACATCCAGATCACGCTGGACGAGCCCGCGCTCGAGGTGCGGACCGGCGGCGCCGAGCGCGCCGACGAGCCCGCGGGCCGGGTGGTCTTCGACGACGTCACCTTCGGGTACCGCCCCGGCGTGCCGGTGGTGCGGGACATCGCGCTCACCCTCGAACCGGGCACGGTCACCGCGCTGGTCGGGCCGTCCGGGGCGGGCAAGTCCACGCTGGCCGCGCTGCTGGCCCGGTTCCACGACCTGGAGTCCGGCGCGATCCGGGTCGGCGGCCGCGATATCGCCACGCTCACCCCGGACGAGCTGTACACCCGCGTCGGCTTCGTCTTCCAGGACGCGCAGTTGGTGCACGGCACGGTCCGGGAGAACATCGCGCTCGCGGTGCCGGACGCCGACGCCGCCGCGGTCGAGCAGGCCGCCCGCGACGCCCAGCTGCACGACCGGATCCTGCGGCTGCCGCAGGGGTACGACACCGTGCTCGGCGCGGACACCGCGCTCTCCGGCGGCGAACGCCAGCGGCTCACCATCGCGCGGGCGCTGCTCGCCGACACGCCGGTGCTGATCCTGGACGAGGCCACCGCCTTCGCCGACCCGGAGTCGGAGTACCTGGTGCAGCAGGCGCTGGACCGGCTCGCCGCAGGCCGCACCGTGCTGGTGATCGCGCACCGGCTGCGCACCGTCACCGAGGCCGACCGCATCGTGGTGCTCGACGGCGGCGCGATCGCCGAAACGGGCACCCACCCCGAGCTGCTCGCCGCCGACGGGCGCTACGCCCGGCTGTGGAACGCCGCCGAGACCAAGGAGTTCGCGCGATGATCCGCACCATCCTGGCCCTGATCCCGGCCGCGCGGCACCGGCTCTTCGCCGGCTACCTGGCGCTCACCGTCGGCTCCACGCTGCTCCGCGCGGTCGCCGTGGTGCTGCTCGTGCCGCTGGTCACCGCGCTCTTCGGCGCCGACCCGGCGGAGGCGTGGCCCTGGGTGGGCGCGCTCACCGGCGCGGTCGCCGCGGGCTGGATCGTCGACTCGATCGCCTCCAGGGTCGGCTTCGACCTCGGCTTCGGCATTCTGGACTCGGCGCAGCGCTCGGTCTCCGCGCAGGTCGCGCGGATCCCGCTGCGCTGGTTCGGCGAGGAGAACTCGGCCATCACCCGGCGGGCCATCGCCGCCACCGGGCCGGAGCTGGTCGGCATGGTCGGCTACCTGATGACCCCGGTCATCCAGGGGCTGCTGCTGCCGATCGCCATCGGGCTCGCGCTGCTGCCGATCGCCTGGCAGCTCGGCGTGGTCGCGCTGCTCACCGCGGTGCTGCTGCTCGGCGCGCTCTGGGCGACGCTGCAGCTCACCAGGAAAGCCGACCGGGTCGCCACCGACTCCAACAGCGTGCTCACCGCGCGCATCCTGGAGTTCGCCCGCACCCAGGCGGCGCTGCGCGCGGCCCGGCGGGTGGCCCCGGCGCGCAGCGAGACCGGGGCGGCGCTCGACGCCCAGCACGGCGCGACCGTCCGGCTGCTGCTGCTCAGCATCCCCGGACAGGTGCTCTTCGGGCTGGCGAGCCAGCTCGCGCTGCTCGCCCTGGCGGGCACCACCGCCTGGCTCGCCGTGCGCGGCAGCATCGGCCTGCCCGAGGCCATCGCGCTGATCGTCGTGGTGGTGCGGTTCCTGGAGCCGTTCGCCGCCATCGGCGACCTCTCCGGCGGGCTGGAGAGCGCGCGGAACACGCTGCGCGACATCGAGACCGTGATCGACGCGCCGGAGAAGGCGTCCGGCGCCGCCGAGCTGCCCGACGTCCCGGCGGGCGCCGGTGTCGAGCTGCGCGACGTGCACTTCGGCTACGGCGACGACCGGGTACTCAGCGGGGTGGACATCGAGTTCGGCGCCGGGCAGGTCACCGCGATCGTCGGTCCCTCCGGCGCGGGCAAGAGCACGATCCTCGCGCTGGTCGCGGGGCTGGAGGCGCCGGGGCAGGGCAGCGTGCTGGTCGGCGGTGTCGACCTGGGCACGCTCGACCCCGCGGTACGCCCCGCGGCGGCCTCCGTGGTCTTCCAGCAGCCGTACCTCTTCGCCGGGACCATCAGGGAGAACGTGCTCGCGGGCGACCCCGGCGCCGACGAGGAGCGGCTGGCGGCCGCGCTGCGGCTGGCCCGGGTCGACGAGTTCGCCGACCGGCTGCCCGACGGCCTGGACACCGTGGTCGGCGAGGCCGGAACGGCGCTCTCCGGCGGTGAGCGGCAGCGGGTTTCGATCGCGCGGGCGCTGCTCAAGCCGTCGGCGGTGCTGGTGGTGGACGAGGGGACGAGCGCGCTGGACGCCGAGAACGAGGCGGCGGTCGTCGCCGCGCTCGCCGACGACCCGCAGCGCCGGACCCGGATCGTGGTGACGCACCGGCTCAGCACGATCGCGGGCGCCGACCGGGTGCTGTTCGTCGAGGGCGGCCGGGTGGTCGAGGACGGCACCGTGCCCGAGTTGCGTTCCGCCGGAGGACGATTCGCCGAATTCTGGCGACAGCAGAACGATGCCGCGGGCTGGCGGATATCCGCAGGCGTCGGCTGAGGCGCACAACCGAAGAAACTGTCGAACGGGCCGGTAGCGGCGCGGGGTATCCGCGCGCCCGGACGAGGTGAATTCTGTTGCGTCGCAACAGATCACACTCGACAGAAGGTGAAATTAGGGTACCCTAATCAAAAGTCTGCGAGAGGCGTTGTCGATGGTGGTCATGCGTTCGGAGACGGATCTCGACGTCCGGGCGGAAGTCGGATCGGTCTTGGGAATCGCGCCGGAGTCGCTGGATTTCGAGGGTGATCTGATCCAGCAGGGGTTGGACTCCCTGCGCATGATGCGGCTCTCCGGGAAGTGGCGGAAGCGCGGGCACGACATTGATTTCGCGCGGCTCGCCGCCGATCCCACGCTGCGCGCCTGGACCACGCTGCTGGTCGGCGAGGCCCCCGCCGCGCCCGCGGCCGCGCTGCCCGAGGTGGATCCGGCCGCGCCGTTCCCGCTGGCCCCCATGCAGCACGCGTACTGGATCGGGCGCTCGCACAGCCACGCCTTCGGTGGGGTCGCGGCGCACCTGTACATCGAGTTCGACGGCCGGATCGCGGACGCGCCGCGGTTCGAGGCCGCGGTGGCCGCGCTGCTGGAGCGGCACCCCATGCTGCGGGTGCGGGTGCTGCCGGACGGCACCCAGGTGGTCGGCCCCGCGCACCCGGAGGCGATCGCCGTGCACGACCTGCGCGAAGCCCCCGACGTCGAGCGGCTGCTGGCCGAGCGGCGCAGCGCGGGCACGCACCGCGCGCTGCCGATCGAGGAGGGCGCGGTGCTGCGCGCCGAGCTCAGCCTGCTCCCGGGCGGGCGCACCCGGACCCACCTCGACGTGGACATGATCGCCGCCGACGCCATGAGCTACCGGGTGCTCGTCGACGACCTGGCCCGGCTCTACCGCGGCGAGGAGCTGCCGCCGCTCGGCGTCGCCTTCCCCGCGCTGTCCGCGGCGCGCACCGGCCGCGCGCAGAAGGAGGCCGACCTCACCTGGTGGCGGGAGCGGATCCCGCACCTGCCCGGCCCGCCGGAGCTGCCGCTGAACGAAGCGGCGCGGCGCGGCGCGGGCGAGCCCGCCACCGTGCGGCTGCACCACGCCATCGACGCCGCCGACCGCAAGCGGCTGGAGGAGCACGCGCACCGGCGCGGCACCACCCCGGCGGCGGCGGTGGCCGCGGTCTTCGCCGAGGCGGTCGGCGCCTGGTCGGCGAGTTCGCGCTTCCTGCTCACCGTCCCGCTCTTCGACCGCGATCCGGTGCACCCGGACGTGGAGCGGGTGGTCGGCGACTTCACCTCCTCGCTGCTGATCGACGTCGACCTCAGCACCCCGCAGACGCTCGCCGAGCGGGCGGCCACCATGCGCACCGCGCTGCACGAGGCGGCCGCGCACGGCAGCGTCGGCGGGTTGGACGTGCTGCGCGAGCTGGGCAGGCACCGCGGCGAGCCGGTCGTCTCGCCGGTGGTCTTCACCAGCGCGCTCGGGCTCGGCGAGCTGTTCTCGCCCGCCGTCACCGAGGTGCTGGGCGAGCCGTCCTGGATCGTCTCGCAGGGCCCGCAGGTGCTGCTCGACGCGCAGATCACCGAGCTCGCGGGCACCCTGCTGCTGAACTGGGACGTGCGCGCCTCCGACCTGGAGCCCGGTGCCGCCGAGGCCATGTTCGGCTACTACGTCCGGCTGCTCGACCTGCTCATCGCGGGCGAGTGGGACGTCACCGCCCCCGACCCGCTCGGCGCCGAGGTGCGCGCGCAGCGGCTCGCGGCCGAGCGGCCGCTGCCCGCCACCACCGACTTCGACGGCACCCTGCACGGCAGGGTGCTGGCCCTCGCCGAGCAGCGCGGCGCCGCCCCCGCGGTCGTCGCCGACGACCGCACCCGCTCGCACGCCGAGCTCGCCGACGAGGCCCGCCGGATCGCGGGCGCGCTGCGCGCCGCCGGGGTGCGCACCGGCGACACCGTCGTCATCGACCTGCCCAAGGGCGGCGACCAGGTCGCGGCCGCGCTCGGCGTGCTCACCGCGGGCGCGGCCTACGTCCCGCTCGCCCCGACCCAGCCCGCCGCACGCCGGGAGCGCATCGCCGCGGTGGCCGCGCCTGCCGCGGTGCTCACGAACCGCCCCGCCGCCTGGCCGGACGCGGCGGCGCTGGAGATCGGCACCGCCCGCGCGGCCGAGCCGGCCGAGCCGGTGCCGGTGTCCCCGGACGACCTCGCCTACGTGCTCTTCACCTCCGGGTCGACCGGGCTGCCGAAGGGCGTGCAGGTGCCGCACCGGGCGGCGGTCGCCACCCTCACCGACCTGGTCGGGCGGTACGAGCTCGGCGCGGACGACCGGACGCTGCAGGTCTCCTCGCTGGAGTTCGACCTCTCGGTCTTCGACATCTTCGCCCCGCTCGCCGTCGGCGGCGCCGTCGTCGTCCCCGGAGACGACGAGCACACCAGGGTGGACACCTGGGCCCGGCTGCTCACCGAGCAGTCGGTGACCGTGCTGAACTGCGTGCCGTCGATCCTCGGCATGCTGCTCGACCTGGCCCCGCTGCCCGCCTCACTGCGGGTGGTGCTGCTCGGCGGCGACAAGGTGGACGTCGCGCTGCTCGACCGGGTCGCGGCGCAGCTCCCGGACTGCCGGGTGGTCGGGCTCGGCGGCACCACCGAGACCGCCATCCACTCCACCGTCTGCGAGGCGCCGCAGGTGCCCGCGGGCGCCGCCTTCGTGCCCTACGGCACCCCGCTGGCCGGGGTGCGCTGCCGGGTGGTGGACTCGGTCGGCCGGGACCGACCGGACCTGGTCCCCGGCGAGCTGTGGATCGGCGGCGCGGGTGTCGCCGACGGCTACCGCGCCGACCCGGAGCGCAGCGCCGACCGCTTCCTGCTGCGCGACGGCGTGCGCTGGTACCGCACCGGCGACCTGGCCCGCTACCTGCCCGGCGGCTTCCTGGAGTTCCTCGGCCGCGCCGACCACATGGTCAAGGTGCGCGGCTACCGGGTCGAGCTCGGCGAGGTCGAGGCCGGGCTGCTCGGCCTCGACGCCGTCACCGCGGCGGTGGCCTGGTCGGACGGGCGCGAGCTGCGCGCCGCGGTCGTCGGCAGCGCCGAGGGCGAGGCGCTGCGCACCGCGCTCGCCGATGTGCTGCCCCCGCACATGATCCCGCGCTCGATCACGGTCGTGGAGGCACTGCCGCTCACCGCCAACGGCAAGTACGACCGGGCGAAGATCCGCGAGCTGGCGGGCGCCGATGACCGCGCCGTCGTCGAGCCGCGCACCCCGCTGGAGCGCGCGCTGGTCACCGTGCTCGGCGAGATCCTGCCGACCCGCCCGCTCGGCGTCACCGACGACTTCCTCGCGCTCGGCGGCGATTCCGTGCTCGCCACCGCCTTCGTGGCGCAGGCCAGGCAGTGGCTGGACACCCCCGACCTCACCGTCGCCGACATCTTCGTGCGCCGCTCGGTGGCCGGGCTGGCCGCGCGCATCACCGAGCTGGAGGGCGAGCGCGCGGGCCGGGTCGCCGAGACCGTGCTCGCCGTGCTGCGGCTGACCGACGCCGAGGTCGAGGACGAGATCGTCGGCGCAACGCCGCACTACCCGTTCGAGTCGCGGCCGATGGAGATCGAGCGGGACGCGGAGATCGCGCACGGCTGGCTCACCGACCCCAAGGCCGAGTACTGGGGGATGCTGAACAGCACCGTCGCCGAGGTCGAGGAGCTGATCCGGCACAGCGCGGAGATCGGCGGCGCCCCGCAGTACGGGCTGCGCATCGGGTCCTACGAGGGCAACCCGGAGTTCCTCTTCGAGCTCTACAACCCCGCGACCAGCGAGCTGGCCGAGCCGGGCACCGGCTATGCCGCCGAGCCCGGTGACATCGGCATGCACCTGCTGGTGGCGAGCACCGACCGCAGGCTCAGCGGCTTCACCGGCGCGGTGATGCTGCACATCATGCGCACCGCGTTCTTCGAGCTGGGCGCGGAGCGCGTGGTGGTGGAGCCGGACGTCCGCAACCTGGATGTGCAGCGGCTGAACGCCGCGGTCGGGTTCGCGGTGGCGGGCGACTACCCGGTGGGCGAGAAGGTGGCGCGGCTGAGCTACTGCACGCGCGCCGATTTCGTCCGGGTCACCGGCAACGGCCGCTTCCTCGCCCCCGCCTTCCGGCGCACCGATTCCTGAGAGGCCGACGTGTCCCCCTCTTCGTACTGGCCCGCCTACCACCGCAGGACGGCGGTCAAGGTGTTGGCCGAGCTCTGCCACGAGCGTTTCCTCCGCCCGGAGGCCGCGGCGCCGGGGGAGTACCTGGTGCGCTCCGGCGACGGCGGCACCGAGTACACCTTCCGCGCCGAGGTGCTCGCACTGGACAGCTGGAACATCGACCACGGGTCGCTGCGCCGCACCCGCGACGGCGTCGAGCTGCCCATCGACGCCATCGCCCTGGTGATCGACCTGGGCCCGGCGCTCGGCATCGCGCCCGAGGCGCTGCCGGAGTACCTGGAGGAGTTCCGCAACACCCTGCTGATCGGCGCGGGCCGCCCGGACGAGCGCCGGATCCCGGCGGCCGAGCTGGCGGCGGCGGACTTCCAGACCATCGAGCGCACCATGACCGAGGGGCACCCCTGCCTGCTCGCCAACGCGGGCAGGCTCGGCTTCAGCGCGGACGACGTGCGGCGCTACGCCCCGGAGTGGGGTGCGCGGTTCGCGCTGCCCTGGCTCGCGGTGCTGCGGGCGAACACCGACTTCGCCGCGATGTCCGGCGTCGACTACCGCGGGCTGGTCGAGGCCGAGCTCGGCGCGGAGACGCTGGCGCGGTTCACCGCGGTCCTCACCGACCGCGGCCTCGACCCGGCCGACTACTACTTCATGCCGGTGCACCCGTGGCAGTGGACCGAGAAGATCCAGCGGATCTACGCCGTCGACCTCGCCGAGCAGCGGATCGTCCCGGTCGGCGAGAGCGCCGACCGCTATCAGCCGCAGCAGTCCATCCGCTCGCTCTTCGACATCTCGACGCCGGAGCGGCACTACGTCAAGCTGGCGCTCTCCATCGTCAACATGGGCTTCACCCGCGGCATGTCGGCGGACTACATGCGCACCACGCCACTGATCAACGACTGGGTGCGCGAGCTGATCGCCTGCGACCCGTACCTGGAGGCGCTCGGCTTCGCGGTGCTCTACGAGGTCGCCGCCATCGGCTACCGGAACACCGAGCTCACCGCGCTCACCCGGCCGGGCTCGGAGTACCGCAAGCTGCTCTCCGCGCTGTGGCGGCAGAGCCCGGTCCCGCTGGCCCGCGCGGGCGAGCAGCTCACGACCATGGCGGCGCTGCTGCACATCGACCACGAGGGAACGCCGCTGGTGCGCGCCTTCGTCGAGCGGTCCGGGCTGCCCGCCGAGGAGTGGCTGAGCCGCTACCTGCGCTGCTACCTGCACCCCATCGTGCACCTGCTGTACCGGTACGAGCTCAAGTTCTCCCCGCACGGCGAGAACCTGATCCTGGTGCTGGACAACGGGGTTCCGGTGCGCGCGGTGCTCAAGGACATCGGCGAGGAGGTCTCGATCTTCGGCGATGCCGCCGGGCTGCCCGAGGCGGCCCGCCGGGCGATCACCGAGGAGCCGGACGAGATCCGCGCCATGGGCATCCTCTCCGACGTCTTCGACGACTTCCTGCGGCACCTGGCGCTCATCCTGCACGCCGACGGCCTGCTGCCGGACGACCGGTTCTGGGCGCTGGTGGCGGCGAGCCTGGTGGAGTACACCGAGCAGCACCCGGAGCTGGCCGAGCGGTT
This sequence comes from Nocardia sp. NPDC057353, assembly GCF_042667085.1. NCBI lineage: Bacteria > Bacillati > Actinomycetota > Actinomycetes > Mycobacteriales > Nocardiaceae > Nocardia > Nocardia sp. NPDC057353. The sequence goes on along the minus strand of NZ_JBHVAK010000002.1, from coordinate 89,876 downwards.
CCGCCGCTGGGACCTCTTCGTGCCCGCCTTCCCCGCCATCCACCTCAACCAGCTGCAGCTCGGCAACAACCGGCGCATGGTCGACCTCGGCAACTCCTACGCCACCCTGGTCGCGGGCGACCACGCGCTGGCCAACCCGGTCGCCGCCCACCGCCCCGCCGAGCGGGAGGTCGCGGTCCCGTGACGATCGAGATCATCCGCGACGCCAGCGGCATCCCGCACATCAGCGCGGAGTCGGCCGCCGGTGCGCTGTACGGGCAGGGCGTCGCCGCCGGGGTCGACCGGGCCTGGCAGCTGGAGTTCCTGCGGCTGCGCGCCGAGGGCCGCACCGCCGAGGTCTTCGGCGCGGGCACCGTCGGCTGGGACGAGTTCGCCCGCCGCTCCCGGATGGACGCCGCCGCCCGGCGCATCTTCGAGGCATCCTCGCCGCGCACCCGGGAGCTGGTCACCGCCTACGTGGACGGCGTGAACAGCACCCTGGACACCGCGGAGGCCCCCGAGCTCACCGAGTTCGAGCACCGCCCCGCGCCGTGGCAGCCGTGGACCCCGATCGCGGTGTTCCTGGTGCACCACATCCTCTTCGGGCGCTTCCTGACCAAGCTGTGGCGGCTGCACGCCTGCCGCGCGCTCGGAACCGACGCGCTGGCGCTCTTCGACTGCGAGGGGGTCGACCCCGGCGAGCCGACCGTTCCGGCGCAACCGGACGCGGCGTTCCTCGCCGAGCTGCTCGGGCACTTCACCGAAGCCGCTGCGGGACAGCCTGATCCGACGACCTTCGGCGATCCGATCTCCGGCAGCAATGCCTGGGGCGTCGCGGGCGCGCGCACCGCGAGCGGTGCGCCGCTGATCGCCGGTGACCCGCACCGGTTCCTGGAGCTGCCCGGCATCTACCAGCAGTTCCACCTGGCGGCGCCGGAGTTCGACGTGGTCGGCTTCGCCTTCGCGGGCGTGCCCGGGCTGCCGCACTTCGCGCATGCGGGTTCGGTGGCGTGGGGGATCACCAATGCCATGGGCGACTACCAGGACCTCTACCTGGAGAAGCTCACCAGGACCGCGGACGGCGTGCTGGCCGAGACCGCGGACGGGGCCGCGGCGGCCGCCGTGCACACCGAGCAGATCCTGGTGCGCGGCGCCGACCCGGTTCCGGTCGAGGTCGTGGTCACCGGCAACGGCCCGGTGATCATCGGCGGCCCGCAGGCGGCCTGCGCGCTGAGCCTGCGCACCCCCATGCTCTGCGACCCCGACACCACCTTCGACGCCGTGCTCGACCTGCTCTTCGCGACCAGCACCGGCGAGGTCGAGGCGGCCGTGCGGCAGTGGTCCGAGCCCGCCAACCGGATCGTCGTCGGCGACACCGCCGGGCGGGTGACGCACCACGTCACCGGCCGCATGCCGGAGCGCGCCGCGGAGAACTACTGGCTGCCGGTCCCCGGCTGGGACGCCAGGTACCAGTGGCGCGGCTACGCCACGGAATCGGTGCGGGACACCGATTTCGACGCCGCCGTTCCGGAGCACTCGGTCATCGCCAACCAGCGCATTCCCGGCGTGCCCCCGCTGCAGCCGGTCACCACCGAGTGCGTCCCGCCGTTCCGCGCCGACCGGATCGACGCCCTGCTGGCCGCGAACCCGGCCGTCGGGGTCGCCGACTGCGCGGCCATCCACGGCGACGTCCGGCTGGACCAGGCCGCGGCGCTGCTGGACCGGATCCGTGCGCTCGCCGAGCTGAGCCCGGCGGCCGAGAAGCTCCGCTCCCGGCTGCTCAGCTGGGACCGCGAGATGGCGGCCGAGAGCACCGACGCCTACCTCTTCGCCGAGGTCAGGTCCCGGCTGGTCGCCGGGGTCGTGCGCGACCCCGCGCTGGCGGGGCTCGCCGAGCCGCACGCCTTCCCGCGGGTCTTCGACCCGTGGTTCGTGGCGGGTACCAGGCTCGCCGCCGCGCTGGACTCGGTACTGGCGCACGGCCCGCGGCTCGGGGTCGCGATCGACGCGGCGCTGACCGCGGCAGTGGAGGCGGTCGCCGCGCTGGAGACCGTGCCGACCTGGGGCGAGGTGCACGTGCTCACCCCCATCCACGGCATGGACCTCGCCGGGGCCACCCCGCGGCACCCGGAACTCTCCGCCGCCGTCCGGCCCGCCAGGTACCCGCTCGGCGGCGACGCCGAGTGCGTGTTCGCCAACGCGAGCGCGGTCGGCTTCTCGCACGCCTGCGCCACCGGCTCGGCCGCGCGCTACGTCTGGGACCTCGCCGACCGGGACGCCGGGCGCTGGATCGTGCCGCTCGGCGTGAGCGGCGACCCCCGCTCACCGCACTTCCAGGACCAGGCGCCGCACTGGTCCCGCGGCGAGCTCATCGACATCGTCAGCGACTGGACCGTGCTGCGCGCGAACGCCGCCGCCGTCCACCGGTTCACGCAGGGAGAAGCATGACCGTACTGACCGACACCCGGCTGGAGCTGGTGCGCAGGCGGCTCGCCGCCGCCGGGCTCGCGGGCGGGCACCGCTTCGCCGCCCCGGCGCTGCCGCGGGTGGACACCGGCGAGTTCGGCATCGCCGAGCGCCGCATGTGGAAGATCTACGAACTCGACCCGGAGTCGCTCTCGCACACCATCGGGCTGATCCTGCGCTTCGACCGGTCCTACACCGTCGGCGGGCTGGTCGACGCGGTCGAGCTGGTGGTGCGCGAGGCCGCGGTGCTCGGCTCGCTGGTCGCCGTCGACGGCTCCGGCATCCCGCGCCGGGTGCCGGGCGCGACCACCGGGGAGTGGTTGGAGCCGGGCGCGATGTGGAGCTGGAACGCGCCGGCCGCGACCGCGGACGAGCTGGTCCGCATCCCCTTCCGGCTCACCGAGGAGCCGCCGCTGCGGGTCAGGGTGGAGGCGACCGCGGACGGTGTCACCGTCCTCTTCGTGGTGCACCACCTCGCCGTCGACGACACCTCGTGGCCGCTGTTGCTCGGCACCCTGATCTCCGGCACCTGGCCGGACGCCGCCGCGGTGCCGCCGGTCCTGCGGCCGACCCCGCAGGTGGAGCGCGCGGTCGAGCACGCGACGCAGACCTGGGCCGCCGAGGGCATCCGCTTCCCGCTCTCCGGCGAACTCCCGGCCGTCACCCCGGCGGAGAGCTGGCTGGCTCCCCTGGACGAGGACGCGGGCGCAAAGCTCACCGAGCCGGTCGACCCGGCCGCCGTCGCCGCGTTGGACGCGGTCGCGCACGAACTCGGCGGCACCGCGAACGCCCTGTTCATCGCGGTCACGGCGCTCGGCGTGCACGCGCTCACCGGCGCCGAGGACCACGTGCTGCTCGTCCCCGCGGACAACCGGCAGCCCGGCGACCGCCCGGACCGCGTCGGCTACAGCGGCAATATCGTGCCCATGCGCTTCGCCGTCGACCCGGCGGCGAGCGTGCGGGAGACGCTGCGCGCCGCGGTCGCCGTCGTCTACCGGGCCATGGAGTTCGCCGGGGTCGACTACGGCACCGTGCTCACCGCGCTGCGCGGGGCGGGCGGCCGCTTCCCGGTCGCCGAGATCATGGCCTCGGTGCGCACCGCGCCGCTGCGCGGCATCCCGGTGCCGGACGGCGCCAGGGTCACCTGCGAGTCGGTCTTCACCGGCATCGCCCCCTACCCGCTGACCTTCGCCTTCGAGCTCGCCCCCGACGACGGGGTGCACCTCGAGGTCGACCACCAGCTCGGCACCGTCGACGCGGACTTCGCGCGGCGCGCCGCCCGGCTGCTCACCACCCTGGTCGCCCTGGTGCCCACCGCGCTGGACGGCACCGTGGCCGCCCTGGTGCGCGAGCTCACCGAACCGAACCCGTGAATCGAGGACTCCGACGTGTCACCTGAATCCGTGCCCCCGTGGGGGAGAGCGTCCCAGTTCGCCGGTCCCGGCGCGGGCTGGGCCGAGGTCGGCACCGGGCTGGCGCAGGTCGCCGCCGCGGTGCGGGACCGGCACCACGGCACCCCGCTGCCGTCGGGCGACCCGCTCGCCATGCTCGCCGCCGTCGCCGATGCGCTCGGCCCCGAGCGGATCCCGGAGCGCGGGGTCGGCCCGGCCACCGCGCTCAGCACGCTCGCCGAGCTGGTCGCCGCCTACGGCCTCGACCTGACACACCCGCTCACCGCCGCGCACCTGCAGCCGCCGCCGCTCACCGTCGCCGTGGTGGCGGACGCGCTGGCCAGCGCCACCAATGCCTCGCTGGACACCTACGACTCCGGCCCGGCCACGCTCGCCATCGAGCAGTGGACCATCAACGCGCTGGCCCGGCTGGCGGGCTTCACCGAGACCGCGGGCGGGGTCTTCGGGCCCGGCGGCTCCTACTCCAACCTGCTCGCGCTGCTCATCGCCAGGGACTACACCGCCGCCGGGCACGGCGTGAACACCAGGCAGGACGGGGTGGCCGGGCTGCACCGCCCGATCGTGCTCTGCTCCAGGGTCGCGCACTTCTCGGTGCACCGGGCCTGCGCCGCGCTCGGCCTCGGCGAGGCCGCGGCCATCCCGGTCCCGGTCGACGCCGAGCACCGGATGATCCCGGAGGCGCTGGACGCGCTCCTCACCGAGCTGGGCGCGAGCCACACCCCGGTCGCGGTGGTCGCCACCGCGGGCACCACCGACTTCGGCAGCGTCGACCCGCTGCCCGCCATCGCCGAGATCACCGCGCGGCACGGGGTCTGGATGCACGTCGACGCCGCCTACGGCTTCGGCTCGCTCTTCTCCGACCGGCTCGCCGGGCTGCTCACCGGCATCGAGCGCGCCGACTCCATCACCCTCGACCTGCACAAGGTGGGCTGGCAGCCCGCCGCGGCGAGCGTGCTGCTCCTCGCCGACCAGCAGCGCTTCGCCTCGCTGAACCGCTCGGTGGCCTACCTGAACCCGGACGACGACGTCGAGGCGGGCTACGGCGGGCTGCTCGGCCAGACCCTGCAGACCACCCGGCGCCCGGACGTGCTCAAGGTCGCCGCCACCTTCCTCGCCTACGGCCGCGGCGGGCTCGGGGCCATGCTGGAGACCTGCCACGACCTGGCCCGGTACGCCGAGCGGCGGATCGCCGCCGAGCCGCAGCTGGAGCTGGTCGCCTCGGTCACGCTCACCACCGTCGTCTTCCGCTACCGCTGCGAGGACCTGGACCTGGACCAGGTCAACGGCGAGCTGCGCAGGCGGCTGATCAGCTCCGGCACCGCGCTCATCGGCCGCACCCAGGTGCGGGTCGGCGGCGAGGGCGAGCCGCGCACCTGCGTGAAGCTCACCCTGCTCAACCCGGAGACCGCGGAGTCCGACATCGACGCGCTCTTCGACGAGCTGCTCCGGGTCGCGCTCGAGGTCGAGTCCGAGGCGCTGGAGCGCAGCGACGATATGGTGACGATCCATGAGTGATGTCGACATCCTCGCCGTCGGCTGCGGGCCGTTCAACCTCGGGCTGGCCGCGCTGGCCTCCACCGTCGACGACCTGAGCGTGCTCGTCGTCGACTCGGCGGACGAGTTCCGCTGGCACCCGGGGCTCATGTTCGACGAGGCCAAGCTGCAGGTCAGCTTCCTCTCCGACCTGGTGTCGCTGGTCGACCCGACACACCCGCTCTCCTTCCTCGGCTACCTCGCCGACGTGGACCGGCTCTACCCGTTCCTGGTGCGCGAGGACTTCTTCCCGACCCGGCGCGAGTACGAGGCGTACCTGCTGTGGGTGGTGCGGCGGCTGCCGTCGCTGCGCTGGCGTACCACCGTGGAGGAGGTGCGCTGGCTCGACGAGGACGGCGTCTTCGAGGTCACCGTGCGCTCGGCGGGCAACACCTCGACCATCAGGGCCGGGCACGTCGTGGTCGGCATCGGCACCGAACCGGCGCTGCCGCAGGCGCTCACGACCAGCTCGCCCGCGCTGGTGCACAGCGCCGACTACCTGGACCACCGGGAGCGCGCGCACGCCGCGGGCGCGGTGACGGTGATCGGGTCGGGGCAGTCCGGCGCGGAGATCGTCGCCGACCTGCTCGAGGCGAACATGTCCGGCGGCCCCGCGGTGCGCTGGTGGACCAGGACCCCGTGGTTCGCCCCGCTGGACTTCACCAAGCTCTCGCTGGAGATGACCACGCCCGCGTACATGGACTACTTCCACGGCCTGCCCGAGGAGACCAGGGACCAGGTGCGCGCCGGGCACTGGCAGTTCCACAAGGGCATCTCCTCGGAGACCCTGGAGCGGCTGCACGACCTGCTCTACCGCAGGCAGCTGCTGGAGAAGCTGCACCCGGTGCAGCTGCGCCAGGGCGTCGCGGTCGAGGGGCTCGACGTGCTCGACGACGGCGGGCTGCGGGTCCGCGGCAGGCACCTGGACACCGGCGCCGCGCTGGCGCACAGCACCGACCTGGTCATCGCCGCGACCGGGTACCAGCCACGACAGCCGGAATTCCTCGCGCCGCTCACCGACCGGCTGCACCGGGACGGCCGCGGCCGCCCGGTGATCGAGCGCAACCACTCGGTCGCCGCCGAGCCCGCGCTGGCGAACCGGCTCTTCGTCGCCGCCTCGGAGGCGCACGCCATCGGCGTCTCCGCGCCCAACCTCGACATCGGCGCGGTGCGCAATGCCAGGATCCTGAACGCCGTCGCGGGCCGCGAGGTCTACCGGTTGCAGCGGAACACGGCGTTCACCAGCTTCGGCGTCACCGACGACGACCTCTTCGAATAAGGAGCTCCACCATGTCCGATCACATCCGGGAAACGCTGCACAGCATCCTCGCCGAGGACCTCGACCTGCCGATGGCGGACGTCACCCCGTCCTCGCTGCTCATCGAGGACCTGGGGCTGGACTCGGTGGCCTTCGCCATCGGCGTCGTCGCCATCGAGGAGCGGCTCGGCGTGCAGCTCACCGACCGGGAGATGGCCGAGACGGCGTCCGTCGGCGAACTGGAGGAGCTGGTCCGGTCGAAGGCCGGCGTCTCCCGATGACCGCGTACGCCGAACTGCTGGACGCGGCCTTCGACGACCGCGTCCGGCAGTGGACCGAACAGGCCGAGCGGGAGGAGCGGTTCCCGCGCGCGCTGCTCGAGCACCTCGGCGCCGCCGGGGTCTTCGCGCACAAGTGGCGGGACCGCAAGATCACCGACCTCGGTGAGCACTTCGCGCTCGCGGGCAAGCTCGGCGAGCTGAACTCGGCGGGCATCGGCGTCGGGGTGAGCCTGCACGACTCGGCCATCGCCGTGCTGCGCCGCTTCGGCCGCACCGACTTCCTGCGCGACCTCGCCGAGCGGGCCATCCGCACCGAGGCGGTGCTCTGCATCGCCGCCTCCGAGGAGGCGGGCGGGTCGGACCTGCAGCACGTCGGCACCGTCATCGAGCCGCACGACGGCGGCTACCGGGTGACCGGGCACAAGAAGTACGTCTCGCTCTCGCCGATCGCCGACCAGATCCTGGTCGTCGGCCGGGCGCCGGGCGGCGCCGAGGGCAATGTCGCGCTGGCCATGGTGCCGACCGCGCAGGTCGACATCGCCACCCCGTACCGCAAGCTCGGCGCGGGCCCGCTGGACACCGCCGCCGTCACCATCGACACCTGGGTGCCCGCCGAGGCGCTGGTCGCCCGCGCGGGCACCGGGCTCGCGGTGATCAGCTGGGGGCTGGCGCACGAGCGCTACTCGGTGGCCGGGCAGATCGCCGCCGCCTGCGAGGCCATGCTCGGCATCACGCTGGCCCGCATGATGAACCGCACCCAGTTCGGCAAGCGGCTCTACGACCACCAGGCGCTCCGGCTGCGCGTCGCGGACCTGCAGGCCCGCACCGACCTGCTGCGCTACGCGCTGGCCGGGGTCGCCACGGAGGGCAAGATCAACCTGCGCACCGCGGCCGCACTCAAGGTGACCGCCGCGCACCTCGGCACCGAGGTCGCCTCGGAGTGCCTGCACATCTTCGGCGGCTCCGGCTACCTGGAGTCCGAGACGCCGATCGGCCGCTGGTGGCGCGACATGAAGCTGGCCAGGGTCGGCGGCGGCACCGACGAGGTGCTCTGGGAGCTGGTCGCCGCGGCCATGCAGCCCGACCAGGAAGGCTACGAAGCGATGTACTCCAGTGAGGGGGCACCGGCATGAGCGAGTCAGGCCCGGAGGCGGGAGCGCAGCGTAACCACGGAGGGCCCTCGCTCGTGCCCGGAGGAGACAGCATGAGCAGTCCCGTCGAACTCGCCCCGGCCGACTTCACCTACCTGCACCTGGACACCGCGCGCAGCCCCATGCACTGGGCCATGGTGCTGGAGCTGGCGCCCGGCCCGCAGCTGCACATCGACGAGGTGCGGGCCAGGGTGCGCGAGCGGGTGCGGCTCTTCGACATCTTCCGGCTCGGCGTCCGCAACGGCCGCTGGCGGCGCGCGGAGGTGGTGCTCACCGAGCAGGTCGACATCGACCGGCACGTCACCCCCGCCGCGTACACCGACGCCGCCGACCTGCACCGGCAGATTGCCACGCTGCACGAGACCGCGCTGCCCCGCCCCGAACCCTTCTGGCACATCACGCTCTTCACCCCCGCGGACACCGGGGTGCAGTACGTGCTGCTCCGGGTGCACCACGCGCTCTCCGACGGCATCGCGGGCGCCGCCTTCGCCGCGCTGCTCGCCGACGGCAGCGCCGAGGACCTCACCGAGTTCGAGCGCTTCGCCACCAGCCCGCGCTACCGGATCGCCGAGATCGAGCCGGAGGTGCTGAAGGCGTCGAAGACCGCTTTCGAGGAGCACTGGAAGGCGGGCGCCGCCGGGCGGGCCTGGCCCAAGCTGACCGGCACCGGCCGCAGGGAGGTGGCGCTGACCAGCGCCTCGACCCGCGACCTGCGCCGGGCCGCGCGCAACCACGGTGCCTCGGTGCACGAGTTCCTGCTCGCCGCCATCGGCAGCGCGCTGAGCCTGGCGCCGCCGCGCGGCACCGGCTCCGAGCAGCTCCGGGTGACGCTGCCGGTCACGCACGACCAGGCGTTCCGGCACACCGGCAATGCCGTGCTGGTCTCGCTGGTCAACCTGTTGGGCTCCGAGCCCGCCCTGGACAAGCAGCTGGAGCGGGCCCGCGCCGAGCTGGCCTTCGTCGCCGCCGAGCGCCCCGAGCTCTCGCTCGCCGCCACCGACAACGCGCCGAAGATCCCGTGGCCGGTGCACCGCGCCATCGCTGGCGCCTCCATGAAGCGGATGAGCCCGGACATCCACATCGGCATCAACCCCGGCTTCTCCAAGGTCCGCGCGGTGCTCGGCACCCCGATCGCCACGCTGACCCCGATCTCCCCGCTGGTCGGCTACTCGTTCTCGGTAACCAGCCTGATCCTGGGCGGCCGCACCTCGTTCGGCATCGTCACCGATCCCGCGGCGCTGGCCGACGGCTACGCCGTGACCTTCGTCGAGAACTTCGACCGGGTGCTGCGCGAAGCAGCCGTGCAGGAAGGCGCGAACCGATGAGCAGGCTCACCGACATCCTCTTCGGGCAGCCGCCCTCGGAGATCTCCGGGCTGTGGAGCGGCGACGACGCCGAGTCGCTGACCTACCGCACCTGGGCGCAGATCCAGGACGCCGCCCGCCGCGCCGCCACCGGCCTCGCCGCGGCGGGCGTCGGGCCAGGCAGCTCGGTGACGATCCTGGCGGGCAACGCCGCCGACGTCGCGGTGCTGGTGCAGGCCACCTGGCTGCGCGGCGCCGCCTTCACCATGCTGCACCAGCCGACCCCGCGCACCGACCTGGCCAAGTGGCTGGAAGACACCCGCGCGGTGGTCCGGATGTTGGACGCCGCGGTGGTCGCGGTCGGCGCGCCCTTCACCGACGTGGTGCGCGAACTCGACCTCGGCGCGCCGATCGTGGTGGTCGACGAGCTCACCGCGAACCCGACCCCGGCCGAGCCGGTGCTGACCGTCGGCGCCGACCTCTGCATCCTGCAGCTCACCTCCGGCACCACCGGGGTGCCGAAGGCGGTCGCCATCACCGGCGACAACATCATGCAGAACCAGACGGCCATGGCCGACGCCGCCGGGTTCCGCCCCGGCGACATCGTGGTCAGCTGGCTGCCGCTCTACCACGACATGGGCATGATCGGCATGCTGGTCATGCCCATGGTGGCGCGGGCCACCGCCGTCATCACCAACCCGCTGGCCTTCCTGAAGAACCCGCTCTCCTGGGCCGAGATGATCGGCCGCTTCGGCGGGCACGTCACCGCGGCGCCGAACTTCGCCTACTCGGTGCTGGCGCGGCGGCTGCGCCGGGCCCCCGACGGCGCCTACGACCTCTCCTCGCTGCGCGTCGCGGTGAACGGCGCCGAGGTGGTCGACCAGGCCACCCTGGACGAGTTCAGTGCCGAGGCCGCGCGGTTCGGGCTGCGGCCGGAGGCGCTGATGCCCGCCTACGGCATGGCCGAGACCACGCTCGCGGTCTCGTTCACCAGGATGCGCGAGCGCTTCACCGTGGACGTCATCGACGCCGCGCAGGCCGAGCGCACCGGCGCCGTCGTCCGCGCGGAGCTCGAGAAGCCGCGCACCCTGGTCCGGCTCGGCCCGCCGGTGCCCGGTATCGAGCTGCGCGTCGTCGACGAGCACGGCACCGAGCAGCCCGCCGACCGGATCGGCACCATCCTGGTCCGCGGCAAGGCCGTGACCGCCCGCTACCTCGGCCCGGACGGCTACACCGCCGCGCAGGACGCCGACGGCTGGCTCGACACCGGCGACCTCGGCTACGTCACCGCCGACGGCGACGCCGTCGTCACCGGCCGCAAGAAGGACGTCATCATCGTCGCGGGCCGCAATATCGCCCCCACCGTGGTCGAGCGCGCCGCCGCCGGGATCGCGGGCGTCCGCCCCGGCAGCGTCGCCGCGCTCGGCATCCAGCTGCCCAGCATGGCGCGCGAGGGGATCGCGGTGATCGCCGAATCGGAGTCCGCCGGGGACACCGACGAGAGCGAGCGGATCCGCAAGGAGGTGGCGCGGGCGGTGCACGACGAGGTCGGGATCGCGCCCGCGGTCGTGGTCATCGTGCAGAAGGGGGCGCTGCCCAAGACGCCGTCCGGGAAGTTGCGCCGGTCGTCGGCGGCGAGCCTCATCCCGAGCTGACCCGGTTTTCCCGGCCCGCCCGGTCCCCGCGCTGTCGGCGCGGTGGCCGGGCGGTGCCGTAGGAGGCGCGGGCGCGTGTCCAGCGTGCCCTCGGCGATCGGCACCCCGCGGGCGGTGGTGTTCCGCGGCTCCGACCGCATCGGACGAAACCGCTGTGCCCGAGCGGAATCGGCGCGCGGACCGCTACCCTGTCGTCCAGCACTACCCCGTCGGACGTTGGACGCCCATGAGATCGAGCAGGCCGGATCCGGCCCTCCGCACCCCGCCCGAACCCGCCCGCGAGTGGCGCGAGACCAGGCTCCGGCTCCGCTGGGTCGCGCTGCGCGCGTGGGGCGCCCTGCTCGGCACGCTCGCGCTCGGCCCCGCCTGCGGCGTCCTGCTCTACCTGGAGTCCACCGCGAGCACCCCGGGTCCGCAGCGCCTGGCCGCCACCGCCGCCACCTTCACCGGCGCCGCCTTCGTCCTCTGGACCCTCGTCCTCGCGCTCCCGCTCTTCCTGCGCTACCGGCGCCGCCGCCGCGCCCTGCGCCGCCCGTGGCAGCAGTTCTGGTTCGAGCACGTGCCGGAGGACGGCCGGGACTGGGTGATCCTCATCGATCTGGACGGCCAGGTGGCGGGCAGCCTGGTGCTGCGCTCGCGCGGCGGCACCGCGGGCGCGCTGCTCGACTCCGCGGGCGACGCCATCTGGTTCGCGGGCAACCCGGCCCGCTTCGGCGTCCTCTCCCGCCCCGGCGGCCTCGACCTGCACGACGCCCGCCGACCCCGCCTCCGCAAACCCCCGGCCCCCGCCGCACCCACCCCGCCCGACGACCGCTTCGACCCACCCACCGCCGTCTTCACCATGATCCGCGACGGTGACCGCGTCGTCATGCGCGCCGCCGACGGAACCGGAGCCCGGCGCAGCCTCTGACCTTCTTGTACGATATCTCGTACAAGATTGCTGCGAGGAGTCGAGCCCATGCCGTCGCTACCTATTTCCACTGTCCGTCAGAATCTGTTCGGGCTGGTCCAGCAGGTGAACGACGATCACGACCCACTCACCGTGGTTACCAAGACCGGGGAGAACGCCGTCCTGGTGGCCGAGTCCGACTGGAACTCGCTGCTGGAGACGCTCTACGTGCTGCGCACGCACGGCGGGGTGCAGCTGCTGAAATCCGCCGAGGACGCTCGCGAGGGGCGCACCGAGGCGCGAGACCTCCTGGACCCGGACGCGCCCACGGTCGCCGAGCCGCAGGCGACGGGGACCGTGGTGGCCGCTCTGGAGCTGGTCAGAGCAGGCCTCGCCGAAGGCGCCTCCACCGAGCAGCTCACCGCGATCGTCCAGCGCGAAATCGACCGGCACGGCACCCCGTGACCGATCGCAAACTGTCCCTCACCGGCCAGGGCTGGCGCAGCTACGCTGCCTGGCTCACCCGCGATCGCCAGATCCTGAAGGCGGCGAACAAGATGATCGACGCGACCCTCGCCGACCCGTTCGCCGGTATCGGCAAGCCCGAGCGGCTGAAATACCAGCTCGCCGGGAACTGGTCGCGCCGGATCACCCAGGAACACCGGCTCGTCTACTACGTCACCGACACCGAGATCGTGGTGATCCAGGTCGGCACGCACTACGAGTGACTACCGCTGCTCCGCCGCCCGCCGATACCCGCGCACCGCGAGTGGCCCGAAGACCGCGATCAACCCGACCGTCCACAGCACCGTGGTGACGAAGGGGGCGAGGACGGGCCCGCCCTCGGTGAGCCCGCGCACGGCGTCGATGGCGGGCGTCATGGGCTGGTGCCGGACGAAGGGCTGGATCCAGCCCCAGTACTGGTCGACCGGGGCGAAGCCGCCGTTGAAGAAGAGCAGGAGCAGGAAGAGGCCGCCGAGCTGCTGCACCGCGCCCTTGCCGGAGGCGACGGTGGCGAGCGCGAGGACCGGGACGGCGATCCCGACCCCGAAGATCATCGGGACGAGGAGCGCGCCGACGCCCGCGAGCACGCCGTGCTCGAAGCGGAAGCCGAGCGGCACCGCGACCGCGAAGAGCACCGCGGTGGCGAGCCCGGCGCGCACCGCCTCGGCGAGCAGCCTGCCCGCGATGAACCCGGCCCGCGGCACCGGCAGCGTCCACATGCGGGCGAGCAGCCCGGTGTCGCGCTCGTGGATGAGCGTGATGGCGGTGGCGAGCGTGCCGAAGAGCGCGCCGACCAGCGCGACCAGCCCGGTGTTGCCGTAGACGCTGTCGCCGCCGCCCATGGTGGTGACGGTCTCGCCGAGCACCAGCTGGAACATGAGCAGCATGAAGGCCGGGAAGACCAGCGACTGCACCACGATCCCCGGATCGCGCGACCAGGTGCGCAGCAGCGCGCCCGCCTGCACCAGGGACTGCTGAACCAGCGGCACCGCGCGCCGCTCCTGCCAGGTGATCACCGGTTCACCTGCGCTCGGCCCGCCGCGACGATGGCCGCCGTCCCGGCGAGGAGCAGCCCGGCGGTCCAGGCCAGTACCGCGGTCAGCTCGGGGCCGGAGCCCGCCGCGAGGCCGCGCAGCGCATCGGTGAAGACCGACATCGGCTGGTTCCGTACGAAGGGCTGCGCCCACTCCGGGAACCCCTCCGCAGGCACGAGTCCGGTGGAGGCGAGGACCAGGATGAGCTGCGGGATCATCAGCACCGTCGCCACCGACACCGCATTGCGCGCCACCGAGCCTGCCGCGTCGGTGAGCATGCTGAGCGACAGCCCGAACGCCACCACGAAGAACGCGAAGAGCGCGGTGTCGGCGAGCGACCCCTCGAACCGGAAGCCGAGCGCGTGCCCGATGCCGAGCCCGGCGGCCAGGGTCAGCAGCATCCGCACCACCACCCAGGCCATCCGGCCGAGGAAGGGGGCGGTGCGCGGGATGGGCAGCGACATCATCCGCTCGTGCATCCCGGCCCGCGCGTCGTTGCCCGCGATCTCGGTGGCGGTGATGGCGGTGAAGATCCCGGCCTGCAGCAGGATGATCGGGGTGATGAACTGCGCGTAGTCGCCGCCCGCGCGCTCGAACTGCCGGTGCAGCGGCCCGTAGAAGCAGACGAAGAAGACGATCGGCCCGAAGACCGCGAAGAGCACCTCGCCGGAGCGCAGCGCGGCCAGGATCTTCTGCCTGGCCAGGGTGCCGGTGGCCGGGAGCAGCCCGACCGACGCGCGGGCGGCCGCGGTCACGGCGTCACCTCGGTGAGCTGCAGGAAGACCTCGTCCAGCGAGGGCTGGCGGAGCCCGATGTCGACCACCTCGATGCCCGCGCCGCCCAGCCGGGCGATGGCGTCGGCGACCGTGGACATGCCCTGCGGCGCCCGGAACACCAGCCTCGGGTGCGCCTGGTTCTCCTCCGCCTCGACCAGCTCCAGCTCGGCGAGCAGCTCGCGCACCCGCGCGATGTCGCCGCGGTGCGCCAGCGTGACCTCGCAGACGGCGGCGCCCGCCTCCTTCTTCAGGCTGCCCGGGGTGCCTGCGGCGACGATGCTGCCGCGGTTCAGCATGACGATGTGGTCGGCGAGCCGGTCCGCCTCCTCCAGGTACTGGGTGGTGAGCAGCACGGTGATGCCCTCGCCCCGCAACCCGGCGACGGTGTCCCAGACCGCGGCGCGGCTGCGCGGGTCCAGCCCGGTGGTCGGCTCGTCCAGGAACAGCACCTCCGGCCGGGTGACCAGCGCGCTCGCGATATCGACCCGGCGGCGCATACCGCCGGAGAGCGCACCGACCCGCCGGTCGCGCACCGCGCCGAGGTCGAACTGCTCGACCAGCTCGGCGGTCCTTGTCTTCAGCTGCTTCCCGCCGAGCCCGGTGAGCCTGCCGAAGACGGCGAGGTTCTCGACCGCGCTCAGCCCCTCGTCCAGGGCGGCGTACTGCCCGGTCAGCGAGACCAGCTCGCGCACCCTGGCGGCCTCGGCGACCACGTCGTGGCCGCAGATCCGCGCGCTCCCCGCGGTCGGCCGCTGCAGCGTGGCGAGCAGGGTCACCGTGGTGGTCTTGCCACTGCCGTTCGGGCCGAGCAGCCCGAGCACCTCCCCGCGGGCCACCTCGAAGGAGACACCGCCGAGCGCCGTCACCTCGCCGTATTTCTTGACCAGACCACTGATTTCGATCGCCGGTACCGTCGACACCCTCACTCCTGGTTCCGCCCGCACTTGTTCAGGGCAGGCTAACCTAAGCTATCGGAGATCGGCGGGCGAGACCAGCCCGCGGGTCAGGATCCGTCGCGCTTGCCCTCCAGCTCGCGGATGCGCGCGTCGGCCTGCTCCAGCCGCTTGCGCCGCGACTTCGCGTCGGCCTTCTTGAGCTTCTCGTACATCTCCTCGTCCTCGTCCCCGAAGTGGTAGATGAGCCGGGGCACCGAGAGCGTCAGCACCAGCGACGGCCAGACCAGCCAGGCCCAGCTCCAGCCGACGGGGAACTGCAGGACCAGGAAGACCACCAGGGTGAGGCCGAGGACCACCCCGTCGATCGTCTCCACCACCTTGCCGCGGTGGCGCAGCGATTCCAGCTCGGCGGCGGGCGATTCCTCCTGCTTCGCGAGCGCGGCCTGCTGCGCCGCGCCGACCCGCTCGATCGCCCCGTCCGCCGCGCGCAGCGGCACCCCGCCGGGCAGCCCGCGGAAGGACTCGTGCAGCGCGCCGAGGGTCCGCCCGGCGGCGATCGCGCCGGAGCGCTCGTAGAACTCGTCCCCGTCGAGCCGCCCCGCCGCGTAGTGCTCGCCGAGGACATTGAGCGCGTGCAGCCGCTCCTCGTCGCTGAGCCGGATGTCGTCACCGTCGGTCATCGTCGCGCTCCGCTGTGGTGGTTGGACCGTCACCGCCGATGGTAGGCGCGAATTCAGGCGCAGTGCACGAGGAACCGCGTCGACGCGGGCTCGCCGAGCTTGACCACCACGGTGGTGCTCGCGACCTCGTTCGGGTGGCAACCGCCGGGCACCGAGAGCACCGTCGCCCGGTAGCAGCCCGCCTCGGTGACGGGGTGCGTGGCGGTGCCGTCGCGTCCGGTCTCCACCGTGGCCAGCTCGGTGTCGGTGTCGCAGGTGGTGATCCGCACCCGGACGTCCGGGACGCCGAACATCTCGGTGCCGGTACCCGCCTTGATCGTGATCGGCGTTCCGCCGGTCGTGGTGCTCGGCGCGGCGCCGCTCGTGCCCGCGGGGGTGCCCGAACTCGGCTGGGCGCCGGTGGTCAGCGACGATCCGGCCGCGGCCGTGGTGGTGCCCGCCATGTCGTCGGCGGCGCAGCCGGTCAGGGCCGCCGCACCCGTGAGCAGGGATACGGCCAGCAACGCGGAGCGCATGGCTCTCCTTCCGATCCGGCGCGACCACCGCGCCGCCTGCCACTGTAGGTACCCCGGCGGCCGGTTCGGCACGCTTCTTGACAATCCCCGCCTTTCCCGCCGAAAGCGCTACCAGCGGATATCCCGCGTGTGGCCGCGCGGGGGCGTGGCATCGGCGGTCAGCCGGGCGGGGCGGGGGAACTCGGCTGCCCCGATGATCCGTTCGGGGTAGCGGAGCTGCTCGAGACGGACGGAAGGTGGTGGGCCGGTTGTTCGCCTGGTGGGGCGCACGGGTCTCGCGATGGCGGTGGCCGGTGATCGGACTGGTCGCGGCGGCCATGCTGGCGCTGGCGGCGTACGGCGCCGGGCACGCGAACCGGCTCAGCGAGGGCGGCATGTTCGACCCCGGCTCGGAGTCGGCGCTGGCCGGGCAGTTGGCCGACGCCGCGTTCGGGCGCAACCACGACGTGGACGTGGTGCTCCTCTACACCGCGCCCGCCGGGAAGACGGTGGACGACCCGGCGTTCACGGCCGCGGTGACCGGCAGCCTGAACGCGCTGCCCCGCGCGCACCCGGACCGGATCGCGGGGGTGAACGCCGCCTACTGGCCCACCGAGACCGGCAGGCTCAGCGGCGCCGCGGCCGCCACCGCGGACCGGCGCATGGCGGTCGCCTCGATCGCGCTGCGCGGCGAGACCGACACCGAGGTGCTGCGCAACTACCGGGCGGTGCAGGGCGCCTTCGCGATTCCGGGCGTCGACGTCGAGGTCGGCGGGTTGCAGCCGGTCGCGGGGGCGCTGAACGACACCATCGCCGCCGACATCCACCGGATGGAGTTGCTCGCCTTCCCCGCGGTCGGGGTGCTGCTGTTCTTCGTGTTCGGCGGGCTGGTGGCGGCGGCGCTGCCGCTGGTCGTCGGCGGGCTCACGGTCTTCGGCGCCTTCGGCATCGTGCGCGGCCTCACGCACGTGGCCGAGGTGAACTCCTTCGTCTCCCCGGTGGTCTCGATGATCGGGCTCGGCCTGGCGATCGACTACGGGCTGTTCATCGTGAGCCGGTTCCGCGAAGAACTGGCCGAGGGGAACGACACCGCGGCCGCGGTCCGGCGCACGGTGACCACCGCGGGGCGCACCGTGGTGTTCTCCGCGACCATGATCGTGGCGAGCCTGGGCGGGCTACTGCTCTTCCCGCAGACCTTCCTGAAGTCCATCGGCTACGGCGCCATGGCCACGGTCACCATGGCGGCGCTCACCGCGGTCACCATCCTGCCCGCGCTCCTGGCGGCGCTGGGCAGGCGGATCGACGCCTTCGGGCTGCCGCGGTTCGCCCGCACCCGCACCGCGGCCGAGGTGGAGGCGGGCTTCTGGGGGCGGCTCACCCGCTGGGTGATGCGGCACCCGGTGCAGATCGCGGTGCCGCTGGTGCTGCTGCTCGCCCTCCTGATCGTGCCGATGAAGAACCTGGCCTTCGGCGGGTTCAGCGAGAAGTACCTGCCGCCGGACAACCCGACCAGGCTGGCCCAGGCCGAGATCGACACCCACTTCCCGCTGCGCCGCTCGGACCCCATCGAGCTGGTCTTCACCGGCACCGACACCACCGCCATCGGGCGGCTGCTGACGCGGGCGAACGAAGCGCCGAACCTGGCCGAGCAGTTCACCCTGCCCAGCCGCTCCACCGTCGACCCCGCCGTCTTCCGCACCAGCGCGGTGCTCACCGACCCCGACGCCGCGGGCACCACCATCGAGCACCTGCGCGGGCTGGAGCAGCCCGCCGGGGTGCGCATGCTGGTCGGCGGCGTGCCGGCGATGCAGCACGACAGCATCGAGACCTTGCTGACCCGGATGCCGTGGATGATCGCGCTGGTCGTCCTGGTCACCACGGTGCTCATGTTCCTGACCTTCGGCTCGCTGATCCTGCCGATCAAGGCGGCGCTCATGAGCGCGCTCGGCCTCGGCTCCACGCTCGGCATCCTGACCTGGATCTTCGTCGATGGCCACGGCGCCGGGGTACTGAACTTCACGCCGCAGCCGATCCAGGCCAATGTCCTGGTGGTGATCATGGCCGTGATCTACGGCCTCTCCACCGACTACGAGGTCTTCCTGCTCTCCCGTATGGTGGAGGCGCGGGCCCGCGGCGCCACCACCACCGACGCCGTGCGCAGCGGCACCGCGCAGACCGGCCGGATCATCACCGCCGCCGCGCTCATCCTGCTGGTCGTCGTCGGTGCCTTCGCCTTCTCCGACCTGGTGATGATGCAGTACATCGCCTACGGCATGATCGCCGCGCTGATCATCGACGCCACCGTGCTGCGCATGCTGCTGGTCCCCGCGGTCATGAAGCTGCTCGGTGACGACTGCTGGTGGGCGCCCGCCTGGATGAAGCGGGTGCAGCGCCGGGTGGGGCTGTCCGAGTCGGAGCCGGAGCGGTCAGCCCCGGTCCTGGTCGGGGAGCGCCGCTAGGCACCGATCGCCCAGCGCGCGCACCGACTCGACCAGTTCCGGTGGCCCCGTGACGGTGAAATCGACGTCCACCGCGGTGAGCATCCAGGCGAGTGCCCACGGCGAGTCGGCGCCGAGGTGCAGCCTGCTCCTGGCGTCGTCCACCGCCTCCAGCGTGCCCATGCCCGGCCAGATCCGGTCGGCGAGTTCGGCGGCGGAGGCGTGCAGGGTGACGGTCGCGCGGTGCGGCCAGGCGGCGACGGAGAGCCGCTGCGACAGGTAGGCCACGACATCGCCGCCCGGGATCTCGCGCGGGGTGAACCGGGGGCCGTTGGGGATGCGCGGGTGCACGCGGTCGACACGGAAGGAGCGCCAGTCCGCACGGTCGACATCCCAGCCGACCAGGTACCAGTGCCGGTTGAAATTCACCACCGCCTCCGGCTCGACGTCCCGGATGGTCTCGGCGCCCGCGTGGTCGCGGTAGTCGAAGCGCAGCCGCTCCCGGCGGTGCCTGGCGTCGGAGATCGCGATCAGGACGTTCGGGTCGACCCGCGGCGCGGCCCCGCTCACCCGGATCACGCTGCGCTGCAACGCCGTCAGCCGGTGCCGCAGCCGGGAGGGCAGCACCTGCTCCAGCTTGCTCAGCGCGCGCAGCGAGGCCTCCTCGATCCCGCTCACCGTTCCGCCGGTCACGGTGCGCAGCCCGACCGCGACCGCCAGCGCCTCCTCGTCGTCGAGCAGCAGCGGCGGCACCGTCGCGCCCGCCGCGAGCCGGTAGCCGGTGCTGCCCCGGGTGGCCTGCACTGGGTAGCCGAGCCCGCGCAGCCGCTCGATGTCGCGGCGCACGGTGCGCGCGCTGACGCCGAGCCTGCCCGCCAACTCGGTGCCCGCCCAGTCGCGCGGGGTCTGCAGCAGGCCGAGCAGCCGGAGCAGCCGGGCCGATGGATCGTTCACGAATCCCAGCATGCCATCCGGTTAGGACGGAATCCGGCCTAACCGGCTCCTAGTGTCGCCGGTATGAGCAGCATCGAGGAATTCCGGATCGACATCCCGCAGTCCGAGGTCGACGACCTGCGCGCCCGGCTCGCCGCCACCCGCTGGCCCGCCGAGCTGCCCGGTGTCGGCTGGAGCTACGGCATTCCCACGAGTTACGTCCGCGAACTGGCCGAGTACTGGCGCACCGGCTTCGACTGGCCGGCGCAGGAGCGGGCGCTCAATGAGATTCCGCAGTTCGTCACCGAGATCGACGGGCAGCGGCTGCATTTCGCACACGTCAGGTCGACGGTCCCGGACGCCACCCCGCTGGTGCTGGTGCACGGCTGGCCGTTCGCCGACTTCCGCGCGGTGATCGACCCGCTCACCGACCCGGTCGCACACGGCGGCACCGAGCGCGACGCCTTCCACCTGGTCATCCCGACCCTGCCCGGATTCGGCTTCTCCGGGCCGACGGGGGTGCCCGGTGCGGCCGCCACCGAGCGCTCGGCGGTGCTGATCGCCGAGCTCATGGCCCGGCTCGGCTATGAAAAGTACGGCGCGCAGGGCGGCGACGCGGGCTCGTTCGTCGCGCCGGAGCTGGGCCGGATCGCGCCGGAGCGGGTGCTCGGCGTGCACCTCAACGACCCGATCACCATCCCGGCCTGGGACGACGACGGCTCCGGGTACTCCGCCGCCGACCGCGAGAAGCTCGCCGCGCTGCAGGACTGGAGCAGCAGCGACACCTCCGGGTACGCGGGCATCCACGCCACCCGCCCGCAGACCCTCGCCCCGGCCATCACCGACTCGCCCGCCGGGCTGCTGGCCTGGACGCTCGACGTGGTGCACACCTACATGGACCCGGCGCACGAGCTGCCCGATCAGGCCATCGACCGGGACGCCATGCTCACCGCGATCAGCGTGCTCTGGTTCACCGCCACCGCGGGCTCCTCCCTGCTGCTCTACAGGGAGTCCGAATCCTGGGGTGCCGCCCTTGCCGCCTCCGGGGTGCCGACCGGTGTCGCGGTCTTCCCGAGCGGCAAGGCGGTCGTGCGCGGCATCGCCGAGAAGCAGCACACCGTCGTCCGGTGGACGGAGTTCGACCGCGGCGGCCACTTCGCCCCGATGGAGACCCCCGACCTGCTGGTCCAGGATCTCCGCTCCTTCTTCGGCGGGCTGCGCGCGGGCGTAGCCTGACTCCCATGGCCGATCGCCCCGCCCGTGTCGAGGACGTGCACCGGCTCGCCGCCGCGATGCCGCACGTCACCCGGGTCGAGGGCGGGCGGGGCAATGCCGTCTACCAGGTGGGCGGCAAGTCCTTCGTCTTCTTCCGCACCCCGCGCCCGGACGCCGTCGACCCGCAGACCGGGGAGAAGTACGACGACGTCATCGTGCTCTGGGTCGAGTCCGAGGCGGACAAACTGGCGCTGATCCAGGACCGGGGCACACCCTTCTTCAGCTCCCCGCACTTCGACGGCCACCCCTCGGTCCTGGTGCGCGGCAGCGAGCTCGGCCGGGTCGGGGTGGCCGAGCTCACCGAGATCGTCCAGGACGCCTGGCTCTCCCGAGCCTCGGCCCGGCGGGGGCGGGCGTGGCTGGAGTCCGTCAGGTCGTGAGCGGGTTCGCCCGGCGCATGTGCGTCAGCTTCTCCGGGTTCCGCACGGTGTAGACGCCGGTGACCCGGCCCGCCTCGACGTCGATCGAGAGCACGGTGTCGACGGCGCCGTCCACCCGGAGCACCAGCGCGGGGTTGCCGTTGACGGTGCTCGGCTCCAGCAGCTCCGCGGCCGCCCGCACCCGGGGTGCGGTGAGGAGCCTGGCCACCCGGTGTGCCCCGCGCACCGGGTGCGGCAGCGCCGCGACGATGCCGCCGCCGTCGCCCAGCAGCAGCACGTCGGGGGCGAGCAGGTCGAGCAGCGCGCGCAGGTCGCCGGTGCCCGCCGCGCGCTGGAAGGCATCGAGCACCGAGCGGGTCTGCTCGGCCGTGACCGTGCTCCGCGGGCGGCGCGCGGCGACGTGCTCGCGGGCCCGGTGCGCGATCTGCCTGACCGCCGCCTGCGTCCTGCCCACCGCCGCGGCGATCTCGTCGTAGCCGAAGGCGAACACCTCGCGTAGCACGAAGACCGCGCGCTCGGTGGGGCCCAGCGTCTCCAGCACCAGCAGCATGGCCGTGGAGACGCTCTCGGCCAGCTCCGCGTCGGCGGCGACGTCCGGGGTGGTGAGCAGCGGCTCCGGCAGCCACGGCCCGACGTAGGACTCCCGGCGCCGTGCCGATGTGCGCAGCCGGTTGAGCGCCTGCCTGGTGACGATCCGCACCAGGTACGCGCGCCGGTCCCGGACCGCGCTCACCTCGACCGCGGCCCAGCGCAGCCAGCTGTCCTGCAGCACGTCCTCGGCGTCGCTCGCCGAGCCGAGGATTTCGTAGGCCACGGTGAAGAGCAGGGTGCGGTGCGTCATGAACGAATCGGTGTGCGGGTCGGTCACGGGGTTCTCCTCGAGCTCGGGGTCGCGCACAGGACACCGGCCGCAGCGGTGCTGTGACCGATCCTGACCGACCGATGTCACAACCGGGCCCGCGCCGGTGTCCGGTGGGCACATCGATCGCGAGGAGTACCCCATGAACCTCTTGCTCTGGATCGCCGCCGCCCTCCTGGCCGCGGTGGCGCTGGCCGGCGGAGTGACCAAGACCTTCGTCCCGATCCCGACGCTCGCCGCCACCCCGGGCGGGACGTGGACCGGCCACACCCGCCCCGCCGCCGTCCGCGCCCTCGGCACCCTGGAACTGCTCGCGGCCATCGGGCTGGTCCTGCCCCCGATCCTCGGCATCGCCCCGGTGCTGGTGCCGGTGACCGCGCTCTGCTGGGTCCTGCTCATGCTCGGCGCCATGGCGACGCACCGCCACTTCCGCGAGTATCTGCCCATCGCCCTGAACGCGCTCTACCTCGCCCTGGCCGCCTTCGTGGCCTGGGGCCGCTTCGGCCCGTACCCCTTCTGAACCCCGATCAGCGCGCCTGCCCGCCGATGCGGGCGAGCAGGGCGACGCGCAGGCGGTGCAGGACGGGCATGAACCCGTAGACGACGATCGGCACGGCGATCGTCACCATCACGACCATGCGGAGCACCGGGGCGAGCCCGCTGATGGCAGCGCCGAGCAGCAGTTGCAGGAGCACCAGCGTCGGCAGCACGGCGATCCAGATCATCAGCGCGAGTTGATAGCGGGGCGGGGGACCGCTCACCGGGGTCCGCGGCTCAGACGGCATCGGCGTGCACGCACTCCACCTCGAAGTCGAACTTGATCGTGTCGCCGACGACGAACCCGCCTCCGTCGAGGGGCATGTCGATCGTCACGCCGAAGTCCTTCCGGTTGATCTCGCCCTGCGCGGAGAAGGCCGCGCGCGACTTCCCGAACGGGTCGGTGACCGTGCCGTTGTACTGGACGTCGAGCGTCACCGGGCGGGTGACGTCGCGCACGGTCAGCTCCCCGACCACGACGTAGTCGCCGCCCTTCGCCCGCACCTCCGTCGACCGGAAGGTGAAGTGCGGGTAGGTGGCCGCGTCGAGGTAGTCGGCCGAGAGCGCGGCGTCGTCGCGCGCGCGGAAGCCGCTGTCCAGCGAGGCGACCTCGATCGTCGCCTCGACGACGGAGCCGTCGAGGGTGCCGTCGGTCGAGGTCAGGGTCGCGGTGCAGCCGTGGAAGCGGCCGCGCACCTTGCTGATCATCATGTGCCGGACGGTGAACCCGACCTGAGAGTTGGCCGCGTCGAGCCGCCACACGCCCGCCTGCAGCCCGGCACCGGTTGAAATGGTCACGCGTTCCTCCACGTCGCTCATCGAAACGATTCGCGCCGATCCTGTGCGCCCGGGATGGAGGTTCGCTCGAGTCCCGGTCGAAGGGGGACCTCGCGCCGATATCGAGGGTTGCTCGACCCGCGTCGCCCACCATCGAGCGCAACGCTTTCGAGGAGGACTCTGGAGATGTCGGATCACACCCTGGCCGCGGCAGCGGTCGACGTCGCGGCGATCGCGGGCCGGTGCGCGGCCGCCGCGGAGGAGAACGGACGGCTCGACCCGGACGTGGTCCGCGCGCTCGTCGCCGCCGGTTTCGCGCGCCATTTCGTCCCGACCGAACACGGCGGCGCCGCCGGGACCTTCACCGAGCTCATGCGCGCCGTGGCGACCATCGGCGAGGTCTGCACCGCGACGGCGTGGTGTGCGTCGCTGTCGGCGAGCATGACCCGCATGGCGGCCGCCTTCCTGCCCCCCGCGGGGGCGGCGAAGGTGTTCGCCGACGGACCGGACGCGTTCATCGTCGGCTCGGTGACCCCGCTCGGCAAGGCGGAGGTCGTCGACGGCGGCTGGCGGCTGAGCGGGCGCTGGCAGTACATCAGCGCGGTCGAGTTCTCCGACTGGGCGCTGCTGTGCGGGCTGGTCGACACCGACGGCGCGGTCGAGTCGAAGCTGTTCGCGGTTCCGCGCTCCGGCTACTCCATCGACAAGACCTGGCACAACATCGGCATGCGGGCGACCGGCAGCGACACCGTCATCGTCGAGGACCAGTTCGTCCCCACCGTGCTCGCCTTCGACCGCGCCGACCTGTTCGCGGGCCGGACCGCGGAACCCGCCGAGAAGATCGCCGACTGCTACTCCGCGCCCCTGCTCGCCGTGAACGGCCTGTCCTTCGTCGTCCCGGCGCTCGGTGCGGCCCGCGGCGCCCAGCGCGGCTTCGTCGGCTACATCGCGGGCAAGATCCGCACCGCCCCCACGCTGCCCGGCGTGCCGGGGGTGCAGGGCAACCGGAACTCCTACGACGGGGCGCTCGCCCGCACGGCCGCCGAGATCGACGCCGTCGGCCTGCTCCTCGACCGGGCGGTGGCCATCGCCGACCAGGGCGCCGCGGTTACCCCGCTGGAAGCCGCGCAGAACCTGCGGGACTGCGCGGTCGCCATCGACCTGCTCGTCACCGCCGTCGACCGGATCTTCCGGCAGTCCGGCACCACCGGCCAGTCGCTCAACGGTCCGCTGCAGCGGATCTGGCGCGACGTGAACTCCATCTCGACCCACATGGCGATCCAGTTCGAGCCCGCCGCCCGCGGATACTCCGAGCAGCTGCTCAAACTCTGATCTCGATCGTCGGAACACCGGATATCCGGCCCGCCTCTGGACAGAGGCGGGCCGGAGCCGTCAGTCGAGTCCGTCGAGTTCGACCCGGCGCGCGCGGTTGAGCAGCGCACCGTCGACGCGCGCCAGCACATCGTGGACGACGCAGGTGCGCACCAGCTCCGGGCCCGCACCGGGACGCGTCGTCAGGACGAGCGCGTAGACCGTCGACCGGATGGTGCCGTCGGACTGCGGATCCAGGTTCATCATCGTGAACATGTGGCGGCGCTGCTGCGGATCGTCGGCGAACCGCTCGTTCACGGCGAGCAGGTCCTGCAGGATGCCCGCGCGGGTGCGGGCGGGCTCGCGCCCCGGTGTGTGGCTGAAAGTCGCGTCGTCGGTGAAGGTCTCGGCGTAGGCGGCGAACTTGCCCGCGTCCAGCGCCTGCATCTGCTCGGCGTAGAACTGCGACACCTCCGCGTACAGTCCGTCGATCGTTCCTCGAGCAGCCATCGGAGACCCTTTCGGCAGGAGTTGCTGGGAGCACCCACTCTGTGGGCGCGCGCTCGAACTCCGGTCGAGCCACCGTCGACCCCGTTCCTTCTGCGAAGTATGTCGCTTTCCACCCGGATTCGACCGGGATGCGAGGCGCGCGCGGCAACGTCTGGCAGGCCCGATCATGCTTGTGGAGAACGGATTGACCATGGTGGATTCGACCAAACCCGTCGCGCTCGTCACCGGCGCGACCAGCGGCATGGGTCTCGAGATCGCGAGATCCCTGGCGAGCAACGGCATGCGCGTGTTCCTGTGTGCGCGCCACGCCGAGACCCTGACCGAGACGATCAAGGAATTGCAGAGCCAGGATCTCGAGGTCGACGGCACGGTCTGCGATGTCACCTCGGTCGAGCACATCCGCGGGCTCGTGCGCGCCGCCGTCGACCGCTTCGGCCCGATCGACGTGCTGGTGAACAATGCGGGCAGGCCCGGGGGCGGCGCGACCGCCGAGATCTCCGACGAGCTCTGGTTCGAGGTGATCAACACGAATCTCAACAGCGTGTTCCTGGTGACCAGGGAGGTCCTGAACGCGGGCGGCATGCTGGAGCGCGGCACCGGCCGGATCATCAACATCGCCTCGACCGGGGGCAAGCAGGGCGTGGTGCACGCCGCCCCGTACACCGCGTCGAAGCACGGCGTCGTCGGCTTCAGCAAGTCGCTCGGGCTCGAGCTGGCCAGGACCGGGATCACGGTCAACGCCGTGTGCCCCGGGTTCGTCGAGACCCCGATGGCCGAGAAGGTGCGCACGCACTACGCGGGCATCTGGGAGGTGGACGAGGCCGAGGTGCACAACCGCATCACGGCCAGGGTGCCGATCGGCCGCTACGTCGACCCCGCCGAGGTGGCGGCCATGGTGAACTACCTCGTCGGCGCGGGCGCGAACGCCGTCACCGCGCAGGCGCTGAACGTCTGCGGCGGGCTGGGCAACTACTGACCGGTTCCGATCGAGGCCGCCGAGGATCGCGCATGCCCGCACCAGACCCCGTTCCCGATGCCAGGCCGCTACTCGATCTCGTTCGGGACAGCGCCCTGCGGCTGCACGCGGAGTTCAGCCTCCCGCCCAGCGTGCTTCGAGTCCGCGTCGGCGACGTCGTGATCGAGGCGGAGTGGGCCGCGGCCGCCGCGGCCGCGGGCGACGCGGCCGCGGGCGACGCGGTCGCGCCTCCGTCCGCCGACGACGCCGCGGGCCCGGTGGTGCGGGCGGAGGCCGACCTCGTCGTGGTCCGCGCGCCCGCGAGCGGCACCTTCTACCGTGCCGCCGAACCGGGCGCGGGGCCCTTCGTCGCGGTCGGCGACGCGGTGGTCGTCGGCACGCAGGTCGGGGTCGTCGAGGTCATGCAGCTGATGGTCCCCGTGCACGCCGATCTCGACGGCGTGATCACCCAGGCGCAGGTCGCCGACGGCGAGCCGGTCCGCTACGACCAGCCGCTCTTCACCATCGACACCCGACGGGGCAGGTAGCCGTGTCAGGACGCACCGCGGCGCAGCTCCACCTGCTCCGCCGCCGCGAACTCCACGGTGAAGTGGACGAACTCGGCCACCGCCCGCGACCGCGATCCCGCGGGCCAGACGACCCAGTTCCGGTACGGGCTGGCATCGACGACGGGGACGTGCACCAGGTCGACGCGGGGGTAGGCCGCCGCCACCGAGAGCGGCAGCAGCCCCGCCGCGTGTCCGAGCGAGATGACCTCGAGCAGCTCGGTGATGTCGCCGACCTCGACGGTCGCGGGCCTGCCCGGCGCCGCGATCTCGACGAGACCGCCCGCCGCGCGCAGCGTGTCCCGACCCGACCAGTACAGCTGCTCCTGCTCGGTGGCGTCGTGGAACAGCGGGACCGTCTCGCCGAGCAGGTCGCGGCAGCGCAGCTCCCGCCGCCCCGCGAGGGGGTGATCCGTGGCGACCACGGCGACCCTGGGCTCCTCGGTGAGCTCGGCGGCCTCGAGCCCTTCGGCGTCGTAGGGCGAGCTGATGATCGCGACGTCGGCGCGACCGTCGCGCACCATGTCCGCCTGGCGCCGGTAGCCTGCCACAGCGATCTCGATCGCAGGCGCCTCGTGCGCCCGCGCGAACCCCTCGGCGACGCGCCGCAGCAACCCGGAGGCGACGCCGGGTTTGGCCGCCGCGACCAGGGTCGCCCTGGCGAGGCCCGCACGCCGGGTCCTCGCTGCCGCCGCCTCGATCGCGGCCAGTGCGCGCCCGGACTCGTCGAGCAGGGTCCGTCCGGCGTCGGTCAGGGTCACCCCCTGGGCGCTGCGCACGAAAAGCTCGACGCCGAGGCGCCGCTCGAGCAGCCGGATCGCGCGCGACAGCGGCGGCTGCGCCATGCCGAGCGCGACGGCCGCGCCGGAGAAGGTCGAGTGCCGCGCGACGGCGACGAAGTATCGAAGCTCTCGCACTTCGAGATCTTCCATACCCCGAGGGTATCTACCGCTACCCGATCTGTCCTTCCGAGACCGACGGGTTTCTGTTGCGATGGTCATGTCCGAAATACCCCGTTTGCGCATTGAAACTTCCGCGGGTTCGACGAGGTGTCCGCGGTGGCAGTTCCGGCTGGTGACAGCGCGGAATCGACTTCACTCTCGACGAGAAAGGCCAACAATGAAGGCGAATGTGCTCACCGACAGCTCACCGACGCTCACCGACGCGGGCAAGCTGGTCCTGCGCCTCGGCATCGCGGCCGTGTTCCTGGTGCACGGCCTCGACGACCTGCGGACCGGACTGGCGACCATCGCCGAGATGCAGGGCGAGGCGGGCATCCCGCTCAACGAGGTCAGCGGCCGGTTCGTGCCGATCTGGCTGGCGTTCGGCTCGATGCTGTTCATCGTGGGTGCCCTCACCCGCGTCGTCGCGGCGGGCTACGTGTTCATCATGGGCGGCGCGTGGATCTTCGTGCACGCGTCGAACGGGTTCTACGTCGAGAACGGCGGCTACGAGTTCGTGCTGATCCTGGGTGCGGCCTCGGTGGCCGTGCTGCTGCTCGGGCCCGGCCGCTTCAGCGTCGATCACCTCGTCGTCGAGCGGTTGACCGGTTCGAGCCCGGCCGCGTCCGCCGTCGCCGGGCGCAGCGCTGTCTGAGGCGCCGGTGCCGCCCGCGGGCGGCGCGCGAACGGCGTGCCGCCCGCGGACGGGTCGTGGCGAGGTTTTCATATCGCCGCTCTGAAAATAGGGACTCGGAATTGCCGGTGCTGCATCGAGGTGACGGGCAGAAAAAGCGTGCCCGACCGAATAAATCATTCGCACTGGAATTTTCGACGCCCCGGATCGTCTGTCGGCGGAACGGTACTGCCCCTCATTTAGGGGACTACACCTGCGCCGATATTTCTCTACAGTGGGGTAGATGCCGTAAGCCGCGATATCTCTACATGGGGGGTCGTATCCATGGAAATGAAAATTCTGGGGCCACTCGAACTCGGGATCGGCGGGCGCAATATAGCACCGACTGCACCGAAAAGCCGCAAGGTTCTCGCGACCCTGCTCGCCGAGGGTGGCCGATGGGTTCCGTTCAACGCGCTGATGCGCGAGCTGTGGGACGACGAACCGGTCGCGAGCGCCGCGACCACCTTGCAGACCTACATTCTCGGCCTCCGCCGCTCCATCGCGGCCGCGCTGCAGATATCGCCCGCCGAGGTGGCGAACGACATCCTGGTCACGTGCCCCGGGGGGTACATGTTCCGCACCGAGCACGGCAGGCTCGATGCCCAGCTGTTCCGTTCGCTCTTCACGGCCGGGCGCCGGGTCTGGAAAGAAGGTGACGACGTCGCGGCCATCCAGATGCTGCGCGGAGCGCTGGGGCTGTGGCGCGGCCAGGCGCTGGTCGACGTCGGGCACGGCCCGATCCTCGAGGCGCGTTGCCACGAACTGGCCGAGGCCAGGCTGTACGCCGCCGAGCTGCTCATCGAGTGCGAGATCCGGCTCGGGATGTACCGGGAGATCCTGCCCGAGCTCGCGGTTCTCACCGCCGAGAACCCGCTGCACGAAGGGATCCACGCGCAGTACATGCGGGCGCTCTACCTGGACGGCAGGCGGGCGCAGGCACTGGGCGTCTTCGTCCGGCTGCGCACCCGCATGGTGACCGAGCTGGGGCTGGAGCCGAGCGCGCCCATCCAGCAGCTGCGGCAGGCCATCCTGCGGGCGGACGACGACGATTTCGCGTCGTCGCTGACCGCGGGCGACCCGTCGCCGAGCTGAAGCGAAACCAGGGAGCGGTGCGTGGAATGGTCCACGCACCGCTCCCTGTGCTGATGCGGCAGGCTCAGGCCGGCGCGGATTCGATCGAGACGGTCACGTGCTCGACGCGGACCTCGGCGCCCTGGCCGAACAGCCGATTCGACTCCAGGCTCTTGTCGTCCAGGAAGCGCTGCGGCGCCGGCTCGCCCAGCGCCGTCGAGTAGTAGTAGCCCTCGGTCCCCGAGAGGCGGACGGGGGCGATCGCGCCGAGCCTGGCGTAGTCGAGCGCGGCGAACATCCCGATGCCGCAGTTGAGCTGCCTCGGCGTGACACCGGTCTCGACGCCGCCGTGGTCGACGACGAGATGCTCGCGATCGGCCAGCCGGTACCCGATCCGGTCGACGCGCAGCACCTCGGTGCCGTCCAGCTGCCAGGACACCGCGCCCGCGCGCGGGTCGTAGGCGATCCGGAAGTCGTGCAGGTCCGCGACGCTGCGGTCGGCGACCGGGATCTGGTAGACGAAGGCGGCGAAGTTGCCCTGCTCGTCGCCCCTGGTGAACGGCAGCCGCTCGTACACCGCGTACACGCGCTTGTTGGACAGGAAGAAATCGAAGATGACCGAGGTCTCCTCGTCGAGCAGCGGCATGCCCACCGAGGCCAGCCGCAGGTCGTCCTCGGAGTCCTCGACGAGCTCGCCGAACGGGTGGCCTCCGGTGCCGAAGGTCCGCCCGCCGAAGCGCGACTCGAAGGCCAGGACCTGCCCGGGCACGGCGTCGAAGCCGTGGAAGCCGTGCGTGGACTCGTGCTCGGCGAAGGCCAGCCACTTGACGTGTTCCAGGGTGCCCGGCAGCCCGCCGTTCTCGGCCTCCTGGGCCAGCGAGCGCACGAAGGCCGGGGTGCCGAGGTCGGCGTTGCGCCCGCTCGACACGGCGGTCAGCCCCGCCGCCGAGGTCGTCACGACCGCGTCGTCGCCGACGTAGGGCCCGAAGCCGTAGTGGAACCAGCGCGCGTCCTGGCCGTCGACGGCGAATCCCGTCGAGAAGTCGTCCCAGACCGTCCTGGTCGGTCCTGCTGCCGTGCTCATCCTGTCAACCCTTCGTCGTTCTCGAGTGCCCGCAGCCCCTGGCGGAGTGCGTCGTCCTGGTCGGTGACCATGCGTCGGGAGATCGCTGCCGCACCGATCGACATCGATGCGTGAAAAGTCCCCGGGTAGTAGCGGAGTTCGGTGCGCACCCCGGCTTCGATCAGCCGCCGCGCGTAGCCCAGCCCCTCGTCGCGCAGCGGGTCGAACTCGCAGACGCTCACGAAGGCCGGGGGGAGCGCGCGCAGGTCGGTGGCGCGCGCGGGCGCGGCGTAGGCGGGCACATCGGCGCCGCCGCGGGGGTGCTCGGGGCCGAGGTAGTGGTGCCAGCTGTGCAGCGCCGCCGCGCGATCGAATTTCGGCGTGTCCACGAAGGTGGTCGCCGATACGGTCGCGAGGCGGTCGTCGAGCTCGGGGAAGATCAGGCACTGCATCGCGATCGGCGGCTGCCCCCGGTCCCTGGCCAGCAGGGTCAGCGCGGCCGCGAGCCCGCCACCGGCGCTCTCCCCGGCGACGCCGATTCGCGCCGGGTCGACGCCGAGCGTGCCCGCCTGCTCGAATGTCCAGGTCAGGGCCGCGTAGCAGTCCTCCAGCCCCGCCGGGTACCGATGCTCCGGCGCGAGCCGGTAGTCGACCGAGACCACGACGGCACCGACCCGGTCCGCGATGCGCAGCGCGGTGGAGTGCGTCGTGTCGAGGTCACCGAGGACGAAGCCGCCGCCGTGCAGGTAGAGCAGCCCCGGTAGCGGGCCTGCGGCGTCGCTCGGCCGGTAGACCCGGATCGGGATCGGCGGCGTCCGGTCGCCGCCGGGAACCCGCTCGTCGGTGCTCGTGACGGGTCGCCGCGGCGAGTAGGGCGGCTGCGCGGCCGTGATCGCGCGCAGCGCGGCCCGTGCGCCCGCCGGGTCGCCGAAGTCGACCGGCGCCAGCCGGGGCAGCCACGTCGCCAGCTCGGGATCGATGGCGTAGGTCATCGGCCGCCACCCGCGCCGGTTCGCCGCTGCCACCGGAGCCGCCGCAGCCGCGGCCGGTCGCCGAGCGCC
Organism: Nocardia sp. NPDC057353; assembly: GCF_042667085.1. Classification (NCBI taxonomy): domain Bacteria; kingdom Bacillati; phylum Actinomycetota; class Actinomycetes; order Mycobacteriales; family Nocardiaceae; genus Nocardia; species Nocardia sp. NPDC057353. The sequence goes on along the minus strand of NZ_JBHVAK010000002.1, from coordinate 58,211 downwards.
GCCCGCGCGGTGAGCACGAGGTGGTCGCCGTCGAACTCCGCGTGCCGCCGCTGCTCCGTGCCGACCAGCGCGCGGTGTGCGCTGACCAGGACGTCGTGCGCGACGACGGCGCCGTCGAGCAGCCGCCAGCCACCCGCGTACCCCATGAAGGTCTCGCCCGCCCCCGGCTCGGCGTCGGTCCGCATCATCGACACGGACATGCACCCGGTGTCCGCGTAGATCAGCATGCCGCCCGGCGCGGGCCCGAGCGGGCCGTCGGCCTGCCGCCCCGGCTCCACGATCTCGACGTAGGAGACCAGGTCCCACACGCCGACCAGGTCGGTCTCCGACAGGTCGCGCACCGCCTCACCCCTCGACGGGCGCGCTGGTCACGGTGTAGCCGGCGATCCCCAGCTCCGCGCCCTGGCCGAACAGCCGGTGCCCGTCGGCCGAGGTGTCGTCCAGGAACTCCTGCGGCGCGGCGGAACCGGGCACGCGGTAGAAGCCCTCCGCGTGCGACAGCCGGACCAGGGCGGGCAGCCCCGGCAGCCGCGCGTCCAGCAGCGAGACCAGGCCCATGCCGCAGTTCAGCTGGCGCAACTCGACGAGCTGCTCCTCGCCGCCGTGGTCCAGCACGATGTGCTCGGTGTCCGGGGGCAGGAAACCGATCCGGTCGATGCGGTAGACCTCGCGGCCGTCGACCGACCACACCGCGGTTCCCGCCCTGCGGTCGTACCCGATCGCCAGCTCGTTCCAGTCGCCGGGCGACCGGGTGGCGACCGGGATCGCGCAGGAGAACGCGGCGTAGTTCCCCAGTTCGGCGCGCTTGGTCGGCAGCCGCTCGTAGAACGCGTAGACGGTGATCCCGGTGACGAAGAAGTCGAAGACGGTCGCGGTCTCCTGGTCGACCGCGTTCATCGACGCGGCGGCCAACCGCAGGTCCGCGGCCGGATCGGCGACCCCGGCGCCGAAGGGGTGGTTCGCGACGCCGAAGGTCCGCGCGGACATCGTCGCCCGGAACCGCAGTTCGTGGCCGGGCACGGCATCGAAGCCCGCGAACCCGCTCGACGCCTGCGCGGTGCTCATCGCGAACCACTTCAGGTGGTCGACGAACCCGGGCAGCCCGCCGTTGCGGTCCTCGGGCGGCACGGTCTTGGTGAAGGCGGGTTCGCCGGTGGCCGGGTTGACGCCCGCCGACGTGACGCGCAGCCCGGCGCCGGAGACGGTCGCGGCGCCGTCGTCGGCGACGAACGGGCCGACCGCGACGTGCTGCCAGCGGGCGTCGGGGCCGGTCGTCTCGAAGGCCGGGAAGTCCTCGGCCAGGATGGTGTGCGTCTGCGTTGTCATTGCCGTGCTCCCTCTGCGAAGGTGTCCGCCGCCGACGGCTGCCGGTCGAGCAGGTGGTAATCGGCCGGGTCGAAGGCCCTGGTGCGCGTCCAGTACTCGTGCGCGGAGAAGGGCCAGTTCTGCGCGGTGCGCCCCTTGTCGTTGATGAACCAGCTGCTCACCCCGGAGAAGCCCCACGCGCGCCGCGCATTGCCCGCGTCGACCCACGCGTTGTAGCGGTCGTGCACGTCCCGGCGGACGTCGAAGGCCCGGCATCCGCGCTGCAGCAGCACCCTGATCGCGTCCAGCAGGTACCCGACGCCGCACTCGGAGAAGAAGAAGATGCTGCCGCCCTGGCCGGACAGGTTCGTGTTGGGGCCGTAGAGGCAGAACAGGTTCGGGAACTGCGGCACCGTGCAGCCCAGGTAGGCGCGCGCGTCGCCGTCCCAGTGCGCGTGCAGGTCGAGGCCGCCGCGACCGGTGACCGTCATCGGCGCGAGGAACCGCGACCCCTGGAACCCGGTGCCGTAGACCAGGACGTCGAGCGCGTGGTGCCTGCCGTCGGCGGTGCGCACCCCGCCCGGGGTCAGCTCGGCGATCGGGTCGGTGACCAGCTCCACGTGCGGTGCCCGGAGCGTGCGCAGCCAGGCGCCGTTGTCGCGGAAGACCCGCTTCGCGCCGACGGGGTAGCGGGGGATCACCGCCGCGCGCAGCTCGGGCGAGTCCGCGAGCTGCGCGCTCATCCACCGGGTCAGCGCCGCCCGCAGTTCGTCGTTGTGTGCGGAGACCGCGCGCTCGGTCGGCGGGTACGCGGGATCGACGACCCAGCCGTCCAGGATTCCGCCGGTGAGCTGCAACCCCGGCGCGAACAGCCAGAACCGGTGCCACGATTGGTAATACGGGACGTGTTCGAACAGCCAGCGCGCACCGGCGGAGACCGGGTCGTGGTAGTTCGGCGTCGGGCGCAGCCACGGCGGCGTGCGTTGGAAGACCGTCAGCTGCGCTGTCTCCCCGGCGATCTCGGGCACGAACTGGTAGGCGCTGGCGCCGGTGCCGATCACGCCGACGCGCCTGCCGGCCAGGGAGACCGAGTGATCCCACCGCGCCGAGTGGAACGCCGGACCCGCGAAGGTCGCGCGCCCGGGGAGGTCGGGGATGTGCGGGCGGCTCAGCTGTCCGACCGCGCTCACGACGACGGTGGAGCGGGTCGTGTGCACCCCGTCGGGGCCGCGCACGCTCACCCGCCAGTCCAGCCGGGCATCGTCCCACCGCGCGGCGGTGACCTCGGAGTCGAATCGGATGTGGCGGAGCAGGTCGTGGCGGCGCGCGAACTCCTCCAGGTATCCGAGCACGACCTCCTGTTCGCAGAAGTGGTCGGGCCAGTCCGGCGTCGTCGCGAACGAGTAGTTGTAGAGGTGGCTCGCCACGTCGACCCGGCAGCCCGGGTACCGGTTGTCCTGCCAGGTACCGCCGAGACCGCTGTTCTTCTCGTAGACGACGAACGGCACGCCCGCCTGGGAGAGCCGGTGGGCCGCGAGCAGTCCGCTCATGCCCGCGCCGATGATGGTCACGGTCAGATCGGCGCCGGGGGCGAGCTCGGCCATCGTCCAGCCCGGTGCCCCCGGGTCCTGCCCCGGCGACGGCATCTGCTCGCGCAGCAGCGGCAGCAGGGTGTCCACGTCGCTGCCGATCGCCCACCGCGCGATCTCGCGGAAGGCCACCGGGTCGGCGCCCGCGGGCGCCGCCGACCCGTCGCGGAGTCCGCGCAGCGCCTCGAAGGCGAGTCCGCGCGCCCGCGCCTGCTGCTCCGCGGAGAGCCCGCCGTGCGGCGCGAGGAGCCAGCCGTTCGACTCCGGGCGCGCGGGGAGGACGTCGAGATCACCGGTCAGCTGGGCGACCGCCATCAGCAGCGGCGGGATCTCGGCGCAGCGGATGAACTCCAGGAGATCCGCGTCGTCGACGGTGATCGGGCGCAGGGGTGGGTTGATCCTCACCGGTCGAGCCTGTGCAGCACCGGTCGAGTCCGGGTCGAGTCCGGATCGAGCGGCAGCGGGGGCGCCGCCACAATCCATGCTCGACCGCTGCTCGAGCAGCCGCGGCAAGCATTGGCGCCGACGCAGTGTCAGTGCGGGCGGCCCGGTGCCCCCGACCCAGGGAAGGTGACGCCACGATGCATGTGAGCTCGAGGGATGGCGGTGGAGAACGTCGGGTGGTGGTCACCGGTATCGGCGTGCGGGCACCGGGCGGAAACGGCACCAAGGAGTTCTGGAGCCTGCTGACCGATGGCCGGACCGCGACCCGGCGGATCACCGGCTTCGACCCGTCGCCGTACCGGTCGCAGGTCGCGGGCGAGGCCGACTTCGACCCGGTCTGGGAGGGCCTCACCCAGCGCGAGATCCGCCGGATGGACCGCGCGACCCAGTTCGCGGTGGCGTGCGTCCGGGACGCCGTCGTGGACAGCGGGCTGGACTTCGAGACGCTGGACCCGCACCGGGTCGGCGTCACCCTCGGGAGCGCCGTCGCCGCCGCCACCAGCCTGGAGCGCGAGTACCTCGTGCTCTCCGACAGCGGCCGGGACTGGCTGGTCGACGACGCGTGGCTCTCGGCCCACATGTTCGACTACATGGTCCCCAGCGTGATGCCCGCGGAGGTGGCCTGGACCGTCGGCGCGGAGGGGCCGGTGGCGATGGTGTCCAACGGCTGCACCTCCGGCCTGGACTCGGTGGGCCACGCGGCCCAGCTGATCCGCGAGGGCAGCGCCGAGGTCATGCTGGCGGGCGCGACCGACACCCCCATCACGCCGATCGTGGTCGCCTGCTTCGACGCGATCAAGGCGACGACCTCGTACAACGACGATCCCGAGCACGCGTCGCGCCCCTTCGACCGGTCGCGCAACGGCTTCGTGCTCGCCGAGGGCGCGGCGATGTTCGTGCTGGAGTCCTACGAGCACGCCGAGGCGCGCGGCGCCCACGTCTACGCCGAGATCGCGGGGTACGCGGGGCGCTGCAACGCCTACCACATGACCGGGCTGAAGACCGACGGCCGGGAGATGGCCGAGGCCATCCGGGTCGCCGTGGCGCAGGCGGGGATCGACGGCACCGCGATCGACTACATCAACGCGCACGGCTCGGGCACCAAGCAGAACGACCGGCACGAGACCGCCGCCTTCAAGCGCGCGCTCGGGGAGCACGCGTACCGGACGCCGGTCAGCTCGATCAAGTCCATGGTCGGCCACTCGCTGGGCGCCATCGGATCCGTCGAGATCGCCGCGTCGCTGCTCGCGATCGAGCACGGCGTGGTCCCGCCGACCGCGAACCTCACCGAGCCCGACCCCGAGTGCGACCTGGACTATGTTCCGCAGACCGCACGGGAGCTCGACGTGCGCACGGTGCTCAGCGTGGGAAGCGGCTTCGGCGGTTTCCAGAGCGCGATGGTGCTGCGGCGGATCGCGGGGGCCCGGTGATGAGCATCCTCGTCACCGGCATCGGGGTCACCGCGCCCAACGGTATCGGGCTCGACCGGTTCTGGGCCGCCACCCTGGCGGGCGAGAGCGGAATCGACCGGCTCTCCCGCTTCGACGTCTCCGGCTACGCGGCCCAGCTCGCGGGCGAGATCCGCGATTTCGACGCGGCCGCGTACCTGCCCGACCGGCTGATGCCGCAGACCGACATCTCGACGCGCTTCGCGCTCGTCGCCGCCGACCTCGCGCTCGCCGACGGCGCGGTGGTGACCGGCGACCTCACCGACTACGACATGGGCGTGGTCACCGGAAATGCCTCGGGCGGTTTCGAATTCACGCACCGCGAGTTCAGCAAGCTGTGGACCCGGGGCCCGCGGGCCGTCAGCGTCTACGAGTCGTTCGCCTGGTTCTACGCGGTGAACACCGGGCAGATCTCCATCCGCAACGGGATGCGCGGCGCGGGCAGCGCCCTGGTCGCCGACCAGGCGGGCGGGCTGGACGCCGTCGGGCACGCCAGGCGGACGATCAGGAACGGAACCCCGCTGGTCCTCGCGGGCGGCGTGGACTCGGCGCTCGACCCGTGGGGCTGGGTGGCGCAGATCGCCAGCGGCAGGCTGACCGGCGCGACCGACCCGCACCGCGGCTACCTGCCCTTCGACGCGGCCGCGGCGGGATTCGTGCCGGGCGAGGGCGGCGCCATGCTCATCCTGGAGGACGCCGACCACGCGCGGTCCCGCGGCGCGGAGTACGCCTACGGCGAGGTCGCGGGCTACGCGTCCACCTTCGACCCGCCACCCGGCTCCGAGCGGCCCAGCGGGCTGCGCCGAGCCGCCGAGCTGGCGATGGCGGACGCGGGCGTCGACGCCGACGGGATCGACGCCGTCTTCGCCGACGGCGCGGGAATCCCCGCGGCCGACGCGGCCGAGGCCGACGCGATCCGGGCGATCTTCGGGTCGCGCGGGGTGCCGGTCACCGTGCCCAAGGCGCTCACCGGCCGGCTGTACTCCGGCGGCGGGCCGCTCGACATCGCGGCGGCGCTGCTGTCGATCCGCGACGGTGTCCTCCCCGCGACGGCGGGCACCACCGACCCGTCCGCCGCCTACGACCTGGATCTGGTCGTCGGCGCGCCGCGGCCTGGCCCGGTGTCGACCGCGCTCGTGCTGGCCCGCGGGCTGTGGGGATTCAATTCGGCCGTGGTCGTCCGGAAGGCGGCCGGGTGGCAGGCGAAACCGCCGCGGTCACCGGAACTGCACACGAGAACCAAGGAGAACACCCATGCGTGAGATGACTGTCGACGACGTCCGGCGGATCCTCGTCGCGAGCGCGGGCAACCCCGACCGCGAGGTCACCGACGCGGAATTCGAGCACGTCCTGCTCGAGGACCTCGGCTACGAGTCGCTGGCGCTGATCGAGGCGGCGGCGCAGATCGCGCGTGAGTTCGGCACGACGGTGCCGGACGAACAGCTGACCGAGGTCAAGACGGCTCGCGAGCTCGCGGACCTGGTCAACGGCGCCAGGCAGGACGTCGCATGACCCAGGGGGAGTGCACCCGCGACGTGCGCCACGCCCTCGTCACCGAGGCCGCCCGCGCGGATCTGTTCGCGCTGGTGGCGGACGTGACGCGGTGGCCGGTCGTCCTCGAGCCGTGCGTCTACACGAAATACGTGCGCCGGGAGGCCGACCGGGAGCTGTTCCTGATCTGGGCCGTCACCAACGACGAGGTGAAGTCCTGGAAGTCGCAGCGGTCGGTGCGCCCGGAGACCGGGGAGATCGATTTCCGGCAGCTGCGCAGCCAGCCGCCGGTGACCTCGATGTCCGGGCAGTGGGCCTTCGCCGAGCTGCCCGACGGCCGGACCGAGATATCGCTGTCGCACCGCTTCTCCGCCGACACCGTCACCGACCTGGACTGGATCGAGGCGGCGGTGGACCGGAACACGAAGGCGGAGCTGGCCACGCTGTCCCGCTTCGCCTCGTTCGGGCACACCATCGACGAGCTGCTGTTCAGCTTCTCCGACACGGTGCGGTTCACCGGCGAGGCGATGGCCGTCTACGAGTTCCTGGCCGCGGCCGACCGCTGGCCCGAGCTGCTCCCGCACGTCGCCCGCACCGTCGTCGACGAGACCGACGGCGGAATCCAGCGGCTGACGATGGACACCGTCACCGCCGACGGCGGCACGCACACCACGCAGTCGATCCGGCTGTGCTTCCCCGGTGAACGGATCGTCTACAAGCAGACGACGCTGCCCGGGTTCCTGCTCGGGCACAGCGGGGAGTGGGAGCTGACCGAGGGTCCCGACGGCCAGGTGCTCACGGCCACCCACACCGTCGCGCTCGACCCGACCGCGATCGGCGCCGCCTTCGGCGCCGGGACCACCCTCGCCGAGGCCAGGTCGCGGGTTCGGGAGCTGCTCGGCGCGAACAGCCGCGCGACGATGGCGCACGCGGTCGCGGCCGTGGCACACCGGTCGACCACATGACCGCCGCCGCCCGGCCGGAACCGGGTGCCGCGCAGCGGCCGCGCGTCGTCGAGCTGGCGGCCGGGGTCTACGCGTACCTCCAGCTGCCCGGCGGGTGGTGCGTGAGCAACGCGGGGATCGTCGTCGGCGACGACGGCGCGCTCGTCGTCGACACCCTCGCGACCGAACGTCGCGCGCGCGGCCTCAGGGCCGCCGTCGACGAGCTCTGCCCCGGTGGCTTCCGGCTCATCGTCAACACGCACCACCACGGCGACCACACCTTCGGCAACCACCTGTTCGGCGCGGCGGCCACCGTCATCGCGCACGAGCTGGCGCGCACGGAGATGGCGGAGACCGGGTTGGCGCTGACCGGGCTCTGGCCGGAGGTCGACTGGGGTGACGTCCGGGTGACGCTGCCGACGCTGACTTTCCGGGACCGGCTCACCGCGCGGGTCGGCGGGCACACCGTCGAGCTGCTGCACGTCGGGCCCGCGCACACCACCAACGACGTCGTGGTGTGGCTCCCCGAGGCCCGCGTCCTGTTCGCGGGCGATGTCGTGCTCGCCGGTGCCACACCGTTCACGCTCATGGGGTCGATCAGCGGATCGATCGCCGCCCTGCGTCGGCTGCGGGAGCTGGACGCCACCGCCGTCGTCTGCGGGCACGGCGCGGTGACCGGCCCCGAGGTCTACGACGAAACGCTCGACTACCTGCTGTGGGTGCGGGAGCTGGCGGAGGAGGGGGCCAGGGCCGGGATCGCCCCGCTGGAACTGGCGCGGGCGACGCCGCTGGGCCGGTTCGAGCACCTCCTGGACTCCGAGCGGCTGGTGGCCAACCTGCACCGCGCGTACGCGGAGCTCGCGGGCGGCCCGCTCGCGCGCCCGCTCGACGTCCTGTCGATCTTCGCCGAGATGGTGGAGTTCAACGCCGGGAGGGTGCCGACATGCTGGGCATGAGCGAACAGCTGCGCACGGAGTTCATCGACGCCATGGCGCAGTACCCGTCCGGGGTGACGATCGTGACCGCCACCGACCCCGACGGCGCGCCGGTCGGCTTCACCGCGAGCTCGTTCTGCTCGGTCTCGGTCGACCCGCCGCTGGTACTCGTCTGCCTCGCGCGGACCGCGAACTGCTTCCCGGTCTTCGCGGTCGCGGAGAGCTTCGCGGTGAGCGTGCTCGGCGCGGAGCAGACCGAACTGGCGTTCCGATTCGCCACCAAGCGGCCGGACAAGTTCGCGGGCGACGATTTCGTGACGACGGCGGCCGGCGCCGTCGTCGTGCGGGACAGTCCGGTCCGGCTCGAATGCGCCGTGCGGTCCCGGGTCGAAGCGGGTGACCACACCATCCTGGTCGGCGCGGTCGAGGCGGTGTCGCAGGCGAGACACCTGCGGCCCGCCATCTACGTCGACCGCGGGTTCATCGATACGTGGTCGTGAGGTGCGCGGCTCCCGCCGGGGGCCGCGCACCGCGCTCAGCCCAGCTGCGGCGCCACCTTCGCCCCCAGCAGCTCGATGGTGTGCAGCACCTTCTCGGGCGGCAGCGTGCCGACGCTGGTGTGCAGCATGAAGCGGTCCAGCCCGAGGGTGTCGCGGACGGTCGCGATCTTCTCGGCGACCACGTCGGGGGTGCCGAGGAAGAGCGAGCCCTGCGGGCCGCGCATGGCGTCGAACTGGGCGCGGGTCATGCGGCCCCAGCCGCGTTCGCGACCGATGACGTTCATGGCGCGGGTGTAGGGCTCCCAGAACTCGCTGATCGCGGCCTCTTCGGTGTCGGCGATGTAGCCGTGCGCGTGCACCGCGACCGGCTGCTTCGCGTGGCCGCCCTCGGCGAGCGCGCGGTGGTAGAGGTCGACCAGCGGCTTGAAGCGGGCGGGTTCGCCGCCGATGATGGCGATGGCCAGCGGGAGGCCGAGCAGCCCTGCGCGGGCGACGGATTCGGGGCTGCCGCCGACGGCGATCCAGACCGGGAGGGGCCGGTTGTCGGTGCGCGGGTAGACGATCGCCTTGTCCAGCGGGGCGCGGAACTTGCCCTGCCAGGTGACCGGTTCCTCCTCCCGCAGCTTCAGCAGCAGCGCCAGCTTCTCGTCGAAGAGCTGGTCGTAGTCGGCCAGGTCGTAGCCGAAGAGCGGGAACGACTCGGTGAACGAGCCGCGCCCGGCCATCAGCTCCGCGCGGCCGTTGGAGAGCCCGTCCAGGGTGGCGAAGTCCTGGTAGACGCGGACCGGGTCGTCCGAGCTGAGCACGGTGACCGCGCTGGTGAGCTGGATGCGCTCGGTGCGGGCGGCGATGGCGGCCAGGACGACGGCGGGGGCGGAGGCGGCGAAGTCGATGCGGTGGTGCTCGCCGACGCCGTAGACGTCGAGCCCGGCGGCCTCGGTGGCGACGGCCTCGTCCACGACCTGGCGCAGCCGTTCGGCCGCGCTGGGCGCCGGGCGGCCGTCGGCCGGATAGCGTTCGGCGAAGGTGGTGAGTCCCAGTTCCACGGTGCGTCCCGTCTCGAGATGTTTCTACGTCAACTATCCGTCGGAACGCCGCGGGCGGACGGAAGATTCCCGCGCTGCTGGGCTACTCCGCGGTGGCCCGGCTGATCTCCTGGGACACCTCGGGCAGGTCCGCCGCGATCCGCCGATCCATCGCCCTGGCGAGCAGCTCGTCGGTGATCAGCCGGATGTTCGGGCGCAGCGCGGTCAGGGTCTCGGCGAGCTGGTGCAGCTGGGCGGGGGAGGGGTGCTCGAGCACCCTGCTCACCAGGTGGGTGCGGAAGATCTGGACGAAGCTCCAGGCCATCCGGTCGAAGGCCGCCTCCAGTTCCCAGCTGGCCGCCAGGATGGCGTGCAGCGGGATGCCGGTGGCGACCAGCGCCGACGCCCCCTCCAGCAGCCGCGAGCTGGTGTAGACGAAGCGGTCGCCCTCCATCCGCAGGTAGCCGAGCGCGACCGCCTCGGCGATGGCCTGCGGCGTCACCTGATCGCCGAACCGCTCCAGCATCTGCTGCAGGTCGAGTGTGACCTCGCCGTCGCCCCACGCCACCGAGGCCGCGGTCTCGAAGCCGAGCAGCTCGGAGACGCCGCCACCCTGTTCGGCGCTGCTCAGGAGGTCGGCGATGCCCTCGAGGCTGTGCCCGCGGGCGAGCAGGTCGGCGATCAGCCGCAGCCGCTCCAGGTGCGCCTCGCGGTAGATGGCGTTGCGGCCCCGCCGCTCCGGCGCGGCGAGCAGGCCGCGCTCCTGGTAGTAGCGCACCGTCCGCACCGGTACCGCCGCGGCCTCCGCCAGCTCGGCGACCCGGTACTCCCTGCCGGTCATCCGGTTTCCTCTCGATCGGCCAACTGTCTCAGTAGATACTGAGTCAATCTTTCACCCCACGCCCGCTTTCGGCGTGATCGGCTGGCGGAAAATATCTGTAGCCGGATATGTCCACCTATAGTTACAGTTATTACTGAGAGAGTTGAGTCACGATAGTACGGAGGACGGATGCGGACGAGCAGCCCGTGCGCGAGCCGGGAACTCAGGATCGCCGGAATGCCCGCCGCGGGGTACCTGCGCCACGACCCCCGGCTCTCGCACCAGCTGCTCGGGCACGTCGCGGGCGGCGGCGAGCCGCGCGGCGCGACCATGCCGTGCGGCGCCTCCCGGCGCGAGGCCGCCGAGGTGATCCGGGGCTGCCTGGAGCTGGTGGCCGTCGCCCTGCAGGGCGGCACCGCCGTCGAGGTGCCGGACCGGCTGCGCGCCCGGATCGGCGACTGGGCGGCCGAGGGCGTCGACCTGGAGGCGGTCCAGCACGCCACGCACCTCGGCTTCCGCTTCGTGCTCGACCTGCTCGGCAGGCGCGCCACCGGCGCGGACAGCAGGGCCATGGTGGTGGCCGGGCAGCGGCTGGCCGAGGTGCTCGACCGCCTCGTCACCGCCTTCACCGGCAGCTACCTGCGCGAACTGCGCGCGCAGGGCAACGCGCGGGACGACGCGGGCGGGCAGCTGGCGAGCGCGCTGATCGCCGGGGACGCGGGTCCGGCGCAGCTCCGCGGCAGCGGTTTCGCCACCGCCGACGCCTACGCGGTGCTCGCGCTCGGCGTCGCCACCGAGACCGGGGACGACGCCGCGGTGCGCGACGAGCACGAGGCCAGGCGCAGGCTGCGCCGGATGCGCATGGAGCTCGCGGCCGGGCGCGGCGGCCCGGCGCCCGCGCTGCTCGGCCCCGAGGGCGGCACCGTGCTGCTCGCGGAGGACCGGCTGGAGGACGCCGCCGCGGCCGACCTGCTCGACCGGCTGCAGCGCGCCGCGGGCGTCCCGCTGCTCGGCACCGTCGTGCACGCGCTCACCGACGAGGTGCCCGCCGCGACGAAGGACGCGCACACCCTGCTCGACCTCGCCCAGCGGCTGTACCGCCCGGCCGGGCTCTACCGGATGGCTGACCTGGCGGTGGAGTACCAGATCACCCGCCCCGGGCCGGGCAGGCGCAGGCTGGCCGCGGTGCTCGACCCGCTGCGCGCGCAGCCGGAGCTGCTGAACACCCTGGTCGTGCATCTGCGCAACGACCGCAACCGGCAGCGCACCTCGCGGGCGCTGCACATCCACACCAACACCATCGACCACCGGATGCGCCGGATCGCCCAGCACACCGGGCTGGACCCGATGAACATGGACGGCCTCTGGTACCTGCGCGCGGCGATCGTGGCGCACACCTACGAAACCGGCGCCGACCCGGCGCTGATGCCGGAGCTGCCCGCCGCGGGGCGCTGACGCGGACTACCCTGTTCGCATGTCCGTGCGCACTCGCCAGCCCCTCGTTCCCGGCACGCTCTCGCCCGAGCGGGAGGTGCCGCGCGCCATCGAGCGCCCCGAGTACGTGGGCAAGCGAACCGCGGTGGAGGGCTCCGAGCCCTGGGTGCAGACGCCGGAGGTCATCGAGAAGATGCGGGTCGCCTCCCGGATCGCGGCGCAGGCGCTGGCCGAGGCGGGCAAGGCCGTCGCCCCCGGCGTCACCACCGACGAGCTGGACCGGATCGCCCACGAGTACATGATCGACCACGGCGCCTACCCCTCCACCCTCGGCTACAAGGGCTTCCCCAAGTCCTGCTGCACCTCGGTGAACGAGGTGATCTGCCACGGCATCCCGGACTCCACCGTGATCCAGGACGGCGACATCGTGAACATCGACGTCACCGCCTACATCGACGGCGTGCACGGCGACACCAACGCCACCTACCTGGCGGGCGAGGTCGACGAGGAGGTCCGGCTGCTGGTGGAGCGGACGCACGAGGCCACCATGCGGGCCATCAAGGCGGTCCGCCCCGGCCGCGCGCTGAACGTCGTCGGCCGGGTGATCGAGTCCTACGCCAACCGCTTCGGCTACGGCGTCGTGCGCGACTTCACCGGCCACGGCGTCGGCCCGACCTTCCACAACGGCCTGGTGGTGCTGCACTACGACCAGCCCGCGGTGCAGACGGTCATCGAACCGGGCATGACCTTCACCATCGAGCCCATGATCAACCTCGGCGGCATCGACTACGAGATCTGGAACGACGGCTGGACCGTGGTCACCAAGGACCGGCGCTGGACCGCGCAGTTCGAGCACACCCTCGTGGTCACCGAGACCGGCGCCGAGATCCTCACCCTGCCGTGACGCCGGGCGGCGCGCTGCTCGTCGCCGGAACCACCTCGGACGCGGGGAAGAGCACCGTGGTCGCCGGGCTGTGCCGGGCACTGGCCCGCCGCGGGGTCCGGGTGGCGCCGTTCAAGGCGCAGAACATGTCCAACAACTCGGTCGTCACGCTGGACGGCGGGGAGATCGGCCGGGCCCAGGCCCTGCAGGCCCGCGCCTGCGGGCTGGAGCCCAGCGTGCGGTTCAACCCGATCCTGCTCAAGCCGGGCGGCGACCGCCGCTCCCAGCTGGTGGTGCGCGGCAGGGCCGTCGACACCGTCGGCGCCCGCGACTACTTCCGGCACCGCACCGCGCTGCGCGAGGTCGTCGCGGACGAACTCGCCGCGCTGCGCGCCGATTTCGACGCCGTGCTCTGCGAGGGGGCGGGCTCGCCCGCCGAGATCAACCTGCGCGCCACCGATCTCGCCAACATGGGGCTGGCGCGCGCGGCCGGGCTGCCGGTGGTCGTCGTCGGCGACATCGATCGCGGCGGCGTGCTCGCCCACCTCTTCGGCACCGTCGCGGTGCTCGAGCCGGACGATCAGCGGCTGATCGCGGGGTTCCTGGTGAACAAGTTCCGCGGCGACGTCGAGCTGCTGCGACCGGGGCTGGACCAGCTCACCGCGCTCACCGGCCGCCCGACGCTCGGCGTGCTGCCCTACACCGACGAGCTCTGGCTGGACGCCGAGGACTCGCTCGGCACCGTCGCCGACGCCCCGGTCGGCCGCCCCGCCCCGCCGCGCGGCCGGGAGTGGCTGTCGGTGGCCGCCATCCGGCTCCCGCGCGTCTCCAACTCCACCGACGTGGAGGCGCTGGCCTGCGAGCCGGGCACCGCCGTGCGCTGGGTGACCGAGCCATCCCGGCTCGCGGGCGCCGATCTGGTGGTGCTGCCCGGTAGCAAGGCCACCGTCGACGACCTGGCCTGGCTGCGCCGCACCGGCCTCGCCGAGGCGCTGACGGTCCGTGCCGCCGAGGGGAAGCCGATCCTCGGGATCTGCGGCGGCTACCAGATGCTCGGCAGCCGGATCATCGATCCGGTGGAGTCCGGCGTCGGCAGGGTGGCCGGGCTCGGGCTGCTCGACCTCGAGGTCACCTTCGCCGACCCGAAGGTGCTGCGGCGCAGCACCGGGCGCGAGCTGGCCTGCCGGATCCCGGTGCACGGCTACGAGATCCACCACGGCCGGGTCACCCGCACCGGCGACCCCGCCTGGCTGGAGCTGGCGGACGGCCGGGAAGGCAGTGTGCGCGGCGCCATCTGGGGCACCCACCTGCACGGCCTGCTGGAGAACGACGAGCTGCGCCGGAGCTGGCTGCGCGCCGTCGCCGCCGCGGCGGGCCGCACCGGCTTCGAGCCCGCCGCCGACGTCTCGGTGGCCGCGCTGCGCACCGCCCAGCTCGACCTGCTCGCCGACCTGGTGACCGAGCACGCCGACCTGCCCGCGCTGGAGCGGCTGCTCGCCGCGGGCGCGCCCGCTGGGCTTCCGGTGATCGGCAGCGGCCTGACCGCCCCCTGTTGACGAACCGGGCAGCGCCCCTTACGTTCTGGTAAGGAACGGTGGGGTTCGTAAGGAGGGGTGCGGTGGCGGAGCGCAAGCGCGGCGGGCCGGTGGTGTCGGCGGCGGTGACCAGCAAGGGGCAGATCACGATTCCGGTCGACGTCCGGGTGGCCATGGGGCTGCGCGCGGGGGTCAGGGTGGCCTTCGTGCCCACCCCGAACGGCACCTACGAGCTGGTGCCGGAGACCAGGACGGTCAAGGCGCTCAAGGGCATCGTCGGCTGGAACGCGGCGCCGCTGGAGTTGGCCGAGATGGACGCCGCCGTCGCGGGCAACGTGGTGGAACGGCCGCGCGGATGATCGGCCTCGACGCCAATGTCCTGGTCCGCTACCTGACCCAGGACGACCCGGAGCAGTCCGCCCTGGCCAATGCCGTGATCGACGAGCTCACCGAGGGCGACCCCGGCTACGTCACCATGCTGGTGCTCGCCGAGATCTACTGGGTGCTGCGCCGCGGCTACCGGCAGAGCCCGGAGGCCGTCACCGACGTGCTGCTCGGGCTGCTCGACTCGGCCGAGATCGTGGTCGAGCGGGCCGACACGGTGCGCCAGGCGCTGCGCCGCGCCGCCGACGGCGCCGACTTCGCCGACGCCCTGGTCGAGCAGTTGAGCACCGAGGCGGGCTGCGAGCGCACCGTCACCTTCGACCCGCGCGCGGGCGACGGCGCCGGGATGCGGCTGCTCTCCTGAGCGACCCGCTATCCGGGCGAACCCGGCATCGCGGGTTCGGCGGCGGTGTAGCGTTTCCGGTCATGACAGCGCGCCAGATCACGGTCGGTGACCGCTCCTGGACGGTGCGGGTGGACGGGCCGTCCTCCCGGCACACCGTGCTGCTGCTGCCGGACGCGGGCGCCCCGCCCGATGTCTTCGACGGCGTCTGCGCCCGGCTGCACGTCTCCGACCTGCGCACCGTCACCCCGGAGAGCGTCGAGGGGCTGGAGCCCGCCGACCTGCACGCGGTGCTCGACCAGCTGAGCGTTCCCTACATACACGTCGCCGGGTACGGCGCGGGCGCGGAGCTGGCCTGGCGGCTCTGCGCCGGGCCGTTCGGCCGCTTCATCAGCCTGGTGGTCGCCGACGCCGGGCACCCGGCGGGCGCCGACACCGCGGGCGCCGTCGCCGACGCGGCGGTCCGGCCGATGGAGCTGCCGGTGACCATGGTGGTCACCAAGCGCACCACCCGCGCGGTCGCCGACGGCTCCGGCCGCTTCGTCTACGGCGAGTTCCGGGTGGTCGAGCTGGACGTCGACGATGTCGCCGCCGAGGCGATGCACGAGTTCGCGACCGAGATCGTGCTGCGCACCAGCCCCTGGTGAGCTAGGCCGTCCGGAAGTCGGCCAGCCAGTCCAGCCAGCTGTCCAGCTCGGCGAAGGCCTCGGCCCTCGGCTTCTCGCTCGACAGGAAGACGTCGTGTCGCGCGCCCTCGATCGGCACGATGTTGGTGCGGTCGCCCAGGCAGCCGGACCAGCGCTGGATCTGCTCCACGTCGAGCACCGCGTCGGCCACGTCGATGGCGGGGCCGTACTCGCGGGCGAACTTGGTCAGCCGGGAACGCAGGATGAGCGCGGGCACCCCGATGCTCAGCCCGCGGTGCAGCCTGGCGTGGCCGCGGCGGATGGCGCGCAGCCAGCCGAACCGCACCGGGAACCCGCTCAGCGGCTTCCAGTCCAGGTTGTACTCCCACTCCCCGGACACCGTGTGGTGCAGGCTGTCGCCGTAGGCGGTGATCGCCGGAGCGGGCAGCGCCGCGGTCTTGCGGAAGCGGCCGAGCACGTCGATCACCGGGGTGCCGACGCTGCGGTAGTAGGCCGGGCCCTGCAGGTCGAACCACGGGCTGTTCAGCACCAGCCCGACCACGCCCGCGGCCGCGCTGCCGCGCCCGGCGTTCAGCCGGTCCAGCCACAGCGGCAGGATCAGCCCGCCGGTGGAGTGCGCCACCAGCAGGACCGGGGCGCCGGTCTCGGCGCGCACGATGCGCAGCGCCTCGTCCAGCTCCGCGTCGTAGGAGGCCAGGTCGGTGACGAAGTGCGGGCTCTGCCCTTCCCGCAGCGAGCGGCCGCACTTGCGCAGGTCGAGCGCGTAGAAGCGGTGACCGCGGCCCGCGAAGTGCTCGGCCACGTGCTGCTGGAAGAAGTAGTCGGTGAAGCCGTGCAGGTAGAGCACGGCGGGCAGCTCCGCGTCAGCGGGGGTGGACGCGGTCTCCTCGGGGCGGTAGCGCACCAGGGTGGCGAAGATCTCCCCCTCGCCGTCCGGGTCCGCGCCGAGCGGGAGCGTGCGCTGCTGGTAGTTCGTGCCGAGGACATCGGGCTGCCACGCGTCGCCGCCGGACGAGCTCCGCGCCGGGCCGAGCGAGGTTTCGTTCGTCACAGTGCCCAATCTATCGCGGCTCCCGCGCCGTGGCCGAGCCCGGTCTACCGGGAGGTATCTATGTCACATTCGGCAGGTTCGCTGCGGGAACACAGATTCCCGAGGTGCACAATTGGGCACAGGTGAACGGTGGGTAACCTCCAGCCGGAAGCCGCGGGCAACCGCGCAGAGTGACAAGGAAGTCGACACCCGTGCCGAATGCTGCTCAGACCCAGAAGACCGATGTCGTTCTCATCGGTGCAGGCATCATGAGTGCCACGCTCGGCGCACTGCTGCGGCAGTTGCAGCCCGAGTGGTCGATCTCGCTCTTCGAGCGGCTGGACGCCGCCGCGGCCGAGAGCAGCGACCCGTGGAACAACGCGGGCACCGGCCACTCCGCGCTCTGCGAGCTGAACTACAGCCCGCAGAACCCCGACGGCACCGTCGACATCACCAAGGCCGTCGACATCAACGAGCGCTTCCAGGTCTCCCGCCAGTTCTGGTCCTACGGCGTGCAGAACGGCCTGCTCGGCGACCCCTCCCGCTTCATCAACCCGATCCCGCACGTCAGCTTCGTGCACGGCGAGGAGAACGTGCGCTACCTGCGCGCCCGCTACGACGCTCTGGCGCCGCAGCCGCTCTTCGAGGGCATGGAGTACATCGACAGCCCGGACGAGTTCGCCCGCAGGCTGCCGCTCATGGCGCGCGGCCGCGACTTCTCCGACCCGGTCGCGCTGAACTGGACCGACGCGGGCACCGACATCGACTTCGGCGCGCTCACCAGCGAACTGCTCGCCTACCTCGGCGGCTCCGGCGCCGACCTGGCCTTCGGGCACGAGGTGCTCGACCTGTCCAAGCAGTCCGACGGGCAGTGGCTGGTCCGGGTGCGCAATGTCCGCACCAGGCAGACCCGCACGCTGATCAGCCGCTTCGTCTTCGTCGGCGCGGGCGGCGGCGCGCTCCCGCTGCTGCAGAAGGCGGGCATCAGGGAGGCCAAGGGCTTCGGCGGCTTCCCGGTGAGCGGCCAGTTCCTGCGCAGCACCAACCGCGACCTGATCGAGCAGCACCACGCCAAGGTGTACGGCAAGGCCGCCGTCGGCGCCCCGCCCATGTCGGTACCGCACCTGGACACCAGGGTGATCAAGGGCCGCAACGGCCTGCTCTTCGGCCCCTACGCGGGCTGGACCCCCAAGTTCCTCAAGGACGGCAAGAACACCGACCTGTTCAAGTCGATCCGCCCGGACAACCTGTTCTCCCTGCTCGGCGTCGGCGTCACCGAGCTGAGCCTGACCAAGTACCTGATCTCCGAGCTGCTCAAGTCCGAGGCGGGCCGGGTGCAGACGCTCGGCGAGTTCGTGCCGCGGGCCGACGGCGGCGACTGGGAGCTCATCACCGCGGGCCAGCGGGTCCAGGTGATCCGGCGCAAAGGCATGGGCGGGGTGCTGGAGTTCGGCACGGCGGTGATCGCTGCGGGCGACGGCACGATCGCCGGGCTGCTCGGCGCCTCGCCGGGCGCCTCGACCGGCGTCAGCGCCATGATCGACGTGCTGCAGCGCTGCTTCCCGCGCGAGTACGAGGGCTGGACCCCGAAGCTGCGCGAGATGGTCCCCTCGCTCGGCGTCAAGCTCTCCGACAACCCGGAGCTGTTCCGCGAGGTCTGGAGCTGGACCAGCAAGACGCTGAACCTGGACACCGCCGGAGTCGCCGCCGCCGCGCAGGTGTGATAGCAAGAAGCGATGATCTCGACCGTTGCGCTGAAGCGGGCATGGGCCCAGGACCTCGACACCGCCACCCTCTACGAGCTGCTGAAGCTGCGCGTGGAGATCTTCGTGGTCGAGCAGAAGTGCGCGTACCCGGAGCTGGACGGCCGCGACCTGCTGCCGGAGACCAGGCACCTCTGGCTCGATGACGACGGCGCGGTCATCGCCACGCTGCGGCTGCTGGAGGAGCACGAGGGCGGCGTGAAGTCGTTCCGGATCGGGCGGCTCTGCACCGCCAGGCCGGCGCGCGGCCAGGGCTACACCACCCGGCTGCTGCAGGCCGCGCTGGCCGAGGTCGGCACGCACACCGTGCGGCTGAACGCGCAGACCCACCTCGTCGAGCTCTACGCCAAGCACGGCTTCACCGCCGACGGCCCGGAGTTCGTCGAGGACGGCATCCCGCACACCCCCATGCGCCGCGGGTGAGTTCGGCGCTGCCCGCAGGCCGAGGCGGTGTCCGGCGGCGGCCCCGCCACGCCTAGAGTCGAAGCCGTGTCGGTGTACCAGATGGAAGAGATCGAGACCGGGAATCCGGTCCCGCCCGCCGAGACGGGGTTTCCGTTCTCCGCGGTCGTCGGGCAGGAGCGGCTGCAGCTCGCGCTGATCCTGTGCGCGGTGCACCCGGGGATCGGCGGCGTGCTGGTCCGCGGCGAGAAGGGGACCGCCAAGTCGACCGTGGTGCGCGCGCTCGCGCAGCTGCTGCCCCCGGTGGTGGACGAGACCGGCTCCCGCCCGGCCCGGCTGGTCGAGCTGCCGGTCGGCGCCACCGAGGACCGGGTGGTCGGCTCGATCGACCTCGAGCGGGTGCTGCGCGACGGCGAGCAGGCCTTCCGGCCGGGGCTGCTGGCCGCCGCGCACCGCGGCGTGCTCTACGTCGACGAGGTCAACCTGCTGCACGACCACCTGGTCGACGTGCTGCTCGACGCCGCGGCGATGGGCCGGGTGCACGTCGAGCGGGACGGCGTCTCGCACACCCACCCGGCGAAGTTCGTGCTGGTCGGCACGATGAACCCGGAGGAGGGGGAGCTGCGGCCGCAGCTGCTCGACCGGTTCGGGCTCACCGTCGACGTGGCCGCCTCGCGCGAGGTCGACGTCCGGATGGCGGTGGTGCGCCGCAGGCTCGACTACGAGGCCGACCCGGCCGGGTTCGCCGCGCGCTATGCCGCCGCCGACCGCGCCGAGGCGCTGCGCATCCGCGACGCCGTCGACCGGCTCCCGCGCGTCCGGCTCGACGACGTGGAGCTGCGCCGGATCGCCGCGCTCTGCGCCAGTTTCGACGTCGACGGCATGCGCGCGGACCTGGTCGTCGCGCGCACCGCCACCGCGCACGCCGCCTGGCGCGGGGCCGACGCCGTCGCCGAGGAGGACGTGCGGGTCGCCGCCGAGCTGGCGCTGCCGCACCGGCGCCGCCGGGATCCCTTCGACGAGCCCGGGATCACCGAGGAGCAGCTGGACGACGCCATGCGCGAGGCCGCCGAGGAGGCGGCCAAGGGTGCGCAGGGGCGCGACGGCGAGGGCACCGACTCCGCCGACGGCCCGGCCGAGGGGCACACGGATCGCGGCGATGCGGGTAACGGCGGCTCCACCGCGGCTCAGCAGAGTGGTCCGGATCCCGCCGACCCGGCGGGCGACGGCTCCGACCCTTCGGCCTCGGGCCGGCAACGCTCCGGCCCCGACGGCACCGACGACGACCCCGATTCCCCGCCGGACGGCCCCGGCACCGGCGGCCGCGAGCGGCGCGCGGGCACCCCGGTCTCCGGCAAGGTCGCCGCGCCGCGCTGGGAGGTCCCCGGGATCGGCGAGGGCGCCCCCGGCCGCCGCTCCCGCGCGGAGAGCCGCCTCGGCCGCGTGGTCCGCCCGACCGCCACCGCAGGCACCGGCCTGCACCTGCTCGGCACCGTCTTCGCCGCCGCCCCGCGGCAGCGGGCCCGCGGCAGGGTGAGCGGCCCGCTGCGGTTGGCCGCGGACGACCTGCGCGGCGCGCACCGCGAGGGCCGCGAGGGCAACCTGGTGATCTTCCTGGTCGACACCTCCGGCTCGATGGCGGCGCGCGACCGCATCGGCGCCGTCACCGGCGCCGTCGTCACCCTGCTGCGCGACGCCTACCAGCGCCGGGACAAGGTCGCGGTGATCACCGTGCGCGGCAGCGAGGCCGAGCTGGTGCTGCCCCCCACCTCGTCGGTGGAGATCGCGGTGCGCAGGCTCGCCGGGCTGCGCACCGGCGGCAAGACCCCGCTCGCCGCCGGGCTGCTCGCCGCCCGGACCCTGGTCGCCAGGGAGAAGGTGCGTGACCCGCGCCGCCGCCCGATGCTGGTGCTGCTCACCGACGGCCGCGCCACCGGCGGGCAGGAGCCGCTGCCGCGCGCCCGCGCCGCCGCTCGTGGCCTGGCCGCCGACGCCGTCACCGCCATGGTGGTCGACTGCGAGCGCGGCATGGTCCGGCTCGGGCTCGCCGCCGAACTCGCCCGCGAACTCGGCGGCGGCTGCGTCCGGCTCGCCGAGCTCACCGGCGACGCCGTCGCGGGCGTCGTCCGCGCCGCCGCCTGACCCGCTCGAAGGAGATCCCGTGCCGCAGGGCATCCCGGCCACCGTCCCGGACGACGGCCTCACCACCAGGCAGCGCCGCAACCAGCCGGTGCTCGCCGTGCACACCGGCCCGGGCAAGGGCAAGTCCACCGCCGCCTTCGGGATGGCGCTGCGCGCCTGGAACCAGGGCTTCGACCTCGCGGTCTTCCAGTTCGTGAAGAGCGCCAAGTGGAAGGTGGGCGAGGAGGCGGCGTTCCGCACCCTCGGCACGCTGCACGAGCAGACCGGCGCGGGCGCCCCGGTCGAGTGGCACAAGATGGGCGAGGGCTGGTCCTGGACCCGCAAGCAGGGCAGCGCGGACGACCACGCGGCCGCCGCGCTGGTGGGCTGGCGGGAGATCGCCCGGCGGATCGCGGCCGAGCAGCACCGGTTCTACGTGCTCGACGAGTTCACCTACCCGCTCAAGTGGGGCTGGGTCGACGTGGACGAGGTGGTGCGCACCCTGGTCGAGCGGCCGGGGCAGCAGCACGTGGTGATCACCGGCCGGGACGCCCCGCAGGCGCTGCTCGACGCCGCCGACCTGGTGACCGAGATGACCAAGGTCCGGCATCCCATGGATGCGGGACGCAAGGGACAGCGCGGGATCGAATGGTGAGCGAGCGCCTGCCGGGGGATCGGCGCGTCGACGCCCGCCCGCGGTGTGCGGGCGGGCGGGTCGCGGTGCGGGAGCGCTCCGGTCGCGCTCGGCCCCGCGCGGGGGCGCGGCGATGAGCGGGGTGCCCGCGGTGGTGGTGGCCGCGCCCGCCTCGGGGAGCGGCAAGACCACGCTCGCCACCGGGCTGATCGGGGCGCTGCGGCGGGCCGGGCACCGGGTGGCGCCGTTCAAGGTGGGGCCCGACTACATCGACCCCGGGTACCACGGGCTGGCCGCCGGGCGGCCGGGGCGCAACCTGGACCCGGTGCTGGTCGGGGTCGAGCGGGTGCCCGGGCTGTACCGGCACGGGTCGCGCGGCTGTGACCTCGCCGTGGTCGAGGGCGTCATGGGGCTCTTCGACGGGCGCATCGACGAGCACGCCGGGCCGATCGCGGAGGGGTCGACCGCCCAGGTCGCCGGGGTGCTCGGCGCGCCGGTGGTGCTGGTGGTCGATGCCCGCGGGCACAGCCAGTCGCTGGCCGCGCTGCTGCACGGCTTCGCCACCTACGACAGCGGGGTCCGGCTCGGCGGCGTCATCCTCAACCGGGTCGGCAGCGAGCGGCACGAGCAGGTGCTGCGCGCGGCCTGCGACCGGGTCGGGCTGCCGGTGCTCGGCGCGCTGCCCCGGCTCGCCGAGCTCGAGCTGCCATCCAGGCACCTCGGCCTCATCCCCGCCGTCGAGCACGGCGCGCCCGCCCGCGCCGCCGTCGCCGCCATGACCGAGCTGGTCGCCGCCCACGTCGATCTCGCCGCCGTCGCCGCCATGGCGGGCGCCGCCGTCCCCGGCGAAGCCTGGGACCCCGCCACCGCCTTGGCCGACTACGGGGTCCCGGCGGGGAAGCGGCCGGTCGTGGCGGTCGCGGGCGGCCCCGCCTTCACCTTCGGCTACGCCGAGCACCGCGAGCTGCTGGCGGCGGCGGGAGCGCGGGTCGAGGTGTTCGACCCGCTGCACGACCCGCTGCCCGCCGGGACCGCGGGGCTCGTCGTGCCAGGCGGCTTCCCGGAGGAGCACGCCGAGCGGCTGGCGGCGAACACCCCGCTGCTCGGCGAGGTGGCCGCGCTCGCCGCGGCCGGGCTGCCGGTGCACGCGGAGTGCGCCGGGCTGCTCTACCTGGCGCGCAGCCTGGACGGGCACCGCATGGCCGGGGTGATCGACGCCGACGCCGAGTTCGGCCCCCGGCTCACCCTGGGCTACCGCGACGCCGTCGCGCTCACCGGGTCGCCGCTCTGGGCGGCCGGGCAGCGGGTGCGCGGCCACGAGTTCCACCGCACCCGGCTGGTCCGCGCCGGCGAATCGGCGCGCGCATGGGGGTGGCGCGGCAGCGACGGGAGCCCGGTCACCGAGGGCGCCGTCACCGCCGCGGTACACGCCTCCTACCTGCACACCCACCCGGCGGGCGACCCCGCCGCCATCGCCCGCTTCACCGCCGCCGCGGCGGCTTTCGCCGCCACCCGCATCGGTGCCTGAGCCACTGACCGTTGGCATCGGGCTCCGGCCCGGGACACCGGCGGCGACCATCCTCGCCGCCATCGACACCGTGCTCGGCGAGCACGAGATCGCCGTCCTCGCCACCCTCGACACCCGCGCGGCCGAACCGGGCCCGCGCGCGGCGGCCGAGCACCTCGGCGTCCCGCTCCTGGCCTACCCGGCCGCCGAACTCGCCACGGTCCACGTGCCGAACCCCGGCCGCTTCCCGAGCGTGGCCGAGGCCGCCGCCCTGCTCGCGGGCACCGGCCCGCTGGTCGTCCCGAAGACGCCGTACGGCGGCACCGTCACCGTCGCCGCCGCGCGCTGACTACGGCGCCACCGACCCGAGGTCGGCGAACCCGCTCGGATCGTGCCGCCCGATGCTCGCGTGCTCGAACAGCCCCCACCCCTCGGCATCCCCGCACCGCGCCCGCGCCACGAAATCGCTGACCCCCCATGGCTCCATGGCGACGACCGCCGGATCGGTGAGGTCGTAGACGCTGCTGAACGACCACCCCTGCCCCCTTCCACTGCCCGTGCTGCCACTCCGGGTCGCCGCCGTACCCGCAGCCGACGTGCAGCGCGATCCCGACGCCGACCTCCACCTCGATCGGCAGCGGCGTCCCGTCCGGCGTGGTCAGCTCCAGCCGCGCCCGCACCGGCTGCCTGGTCCCGCTGCGGTACTCGATCGCGATCCGCGGCCAGCCCAACTGCTCGACCCGCCCGTCCGGGAACACCCGCTGCGCGTCGTTCAGCGTCCGCCGCCCGTCCGGCAGCTCCTGCACGATCACCACCACCGCGAACTCCGGGAAGCGCAGCGGCACGTAGAGCCACCAGAACCCGCCCGCGGACTCGGTCGCCGCCCGCCCGGCGGGCTCGGCCTCGCCGACCGGCCGGATTCCCCACGACCGGTCCCGCGTCCCGGTCCACACCGCCGGGTCGACGGCGATCTCGGTGCCGTCCACCGTCAGCGTCCCCGCCCAGCCGCCCACCTGGGCGAAGCGGCTGGCGTCCAGCACCGGCCGCGGTCCGGCCAGCATGAGGTGCGGCTGCTCCTGCACGGCCGGGAAGGCGCCGGTCCAGGTGAGGTCGGCGGCGAGGTCCTCGTGCTCGCAGACCAGCCGCAGCCGGTGCAGCGGCTCCAGCACCTCCAACCGGATGCCGCCCGCCCGCTGCTCCAGCGAGCGCGGGCCCATGGCGTCGGAGAACCGCACCGCGCGCCTGCGGTCCCCGCGCCGCACGGTCAGGAAGGCGTCCACCACACCGAGGTTCGGGTAGGTGCCGAGCCCGGCGATCAGGAAGGTGCCGCCGTCCCGGTCGTGCGCGTTCAGGTAGGAGCGGTCGTAGAAGTTGCGGTCGCCGGTGGTCACCCTGGCCAGCGGCAGCGGGGCCTGGTGGATGGGGTACTCGTCCAGCGGGCCCGGCATCGCGGCGTAGTCGGTCACGGCGGTCACTCCCAGCGGTAGGTGCCGTCGAGCAGCGCGGCCAGGCTCGCCCGGTGCATGACGTAGTCGTCCCGGTCGGCGGTGTCGGTGTCCTCGCCGAAGTGGATCATCCTGCGCTTGATCCGCGCCATCACGATGGCGTGCCGCAGCGCCGCGTAGACCAGGTAGAAGTCGAGGTCGCGCACGGTGTGGCCGGTGCGGGACTCGTAGTGCGCCACCACGTCCGCGCGGCGCAGGAAGTCCGGCAGCCCCGGCTGCTCGAACCGCTCCGCGATGTCCTGGAAGAAGCGGTGGATGAAGATGAGCCAACCCAGGTCGACCTCGCGCGGCACGATCGCCGCCATCTCCCAGTCCAGCACCGCGAGCGGGCGCCACTGCTCCCAGATGATGTTGCCCGGCCTGGCATCGCCCCAGCACAGCACCGCGGGGCCGGGGTCGGCGGGCCAGTGCGCGTCCAGCCAGTCGAAGGCGCGCTCGATGATCGGGATCCGGTAGCCGTCGGCGGCCAGCGCCCACTCGTACCAGGCGCGCTGCGCCTGCACGTGCCTGCGCAGCGGCTGGCCCGGCCCCGCGGGCAGCCCGAACCGCGCCTCCGGGTGCGGGATGGCGTGCACGTCGGCGATCACCTCGACCGTGGCCCTGGTGACCTCGGCGCGCTGCTCCGGCGTGGCGTCGAAGAGCCAGCCGACGAAGACGTACGGCGGGTTGTCCGCCGGGACCAGCCCGTCCACCCGGCGCATGACGAAGAACGGGGTGCCGAGCGGAGCGTCGCTCTCCTCCAGCCACACCAGCGGCGGCACCGGGACCGGGCTCGCCGCGCCGACCCCGGCGATCACCCGGAACTGGGCGGCCAGGTCGTACTCCGGGAAGACCGGGAAGGCCGCCGCCTCCGGCGCCATCCTGGCCACGAACGAGCCGCCGTCGGCGCGGCCGTCCACGGTCCAGTGCGCGTCGAAGAGGATGGTGGTGCTCGACATCCCGCCGGACTCCGGGCGGCCGGTCACGGTCACCGTCGGCGGGTGGTCCGGGCTCACCCGCTCGTCCAGCCACGCGGTCAGCCGCGCGCCGAAGTCGTCGAGATCGCCTGCGCTGACGGTCAATCGGTGTCGCTGCGTCGGGTCGGCCTCGTCGCCCATCCCGGTACCTCCTGCTCCCGCGCCCCCGGCGGAGAATGTAACGTGTTCCAGTTGCCTCGCAGGGGGAAACGGGAAGAAATATCCGCCGACCGGCGGAGGGCGGAATGGGTGGCTTCCCCGACGCGCCCCGCCCGCCCGCGCCGCTAGCGTCGGACCGTGCAGACCGCCTGGCATCCGCTGACCCGCATCGCCTTCCGTTTCGGCGTCGTCTACTTCGGGCTCTACCTCCTGCTCTTCGCGCAGGTGCTCTACGTCTACGCGGGGGTCGTGGCGGAGTGGCTGCCGGACGACGCGGTGCTCTGGCAGATGCGGTTGGTCGAGGTGCCGGTGGCGTGGACCGGTGCGCACGTCTTCGGCGTGGACGCGGCGCTGCGGGCCTCCGGCAGCGGCGACCAGACCGCCATCTGGGTGCAGATCTTCCTGCACCTGGTCGTCGCAGTGGTGGCGGCCGCCGCCTGGTCGGTGCTCGACCGCCGCCGCCCCGCCTACCCGGTGCTGTTCCGCTGGTTCACCGTGCTGCTGCGGCTGGCGCTGGCCGGGCAGCTGCTGCTGTACGGCTTCGCCAAGGCGGTGCCGAACCAGATGCCGTTCCCCACGCTCACCACGCTCATCACCCCGTACGGCGAGCAGCAGCTGATGGACGTGCTGTGGAACCAGGTCGGCGCCGCGCCGACGTACCAGATCCTGCTGGGGCTGGCCGAGATCGCGGCCGGGCTGCTGCTGGTGCTGCCGCGCACCGCGGTGCTCGGCGCGCTGCTCGGCGCGGTCTGCATGGCCCAGGTCTTCGTGCTGAACCTGACCTTCGACGTCCCGGTCAAGATCCACTCCGGCCACCTGCTGCTCATCGCCGCCGTCCTGCTGCTCCCGCACCTGCGCACCCTGGCCGGCGTGCTGGTCCTCGGCAGGCCGGGCGCACCGGTGACCCCGCCGCCGCTCTTCGCCGCCCGGCGCGCCGACCGGATCGCGCTCGCGGTGCAGCTGCTGCTGGTCGGCTGGTTGATCGCGGGGCAGGCGCAGGCGGCCGCCGATGGCTACCGGGAGTACGGCAACGGCATGCCGCGGCCCGCGCTGTACGGCATCTGGGAGGTCACCGCGTTCGAGCTGGCAGGCACCGCGCTGCCCCCGCTGCGCACCGACCCGGACCGCTGGCACCGGCTGGTGATCGACACCGGCGGCGCCGCCTACCAGCGGATGGACGACACCCTGGTGCCGGTGGTGGCGACCGCCGACCCGGAGGCTGGCACCCTGGTGCTGACCGACCCGGCAGCCCGGGCCCCGATCGCGCGCTTCGCCGTCGAGCGCCCCGCCGCCGAGCTCCTCACCCTGCGTGGCGAACTCGGCGGCGAGGCCGCGGCGATCGAGCTGCGGCAGCGCGACCCGCACACCTTCCCGATGTACCACCCGCCGTTCCGCTGGGTGATCGACGAGGTGCGCCGCTAACCGCGCAGCGCCTGCCGCCAGGAGACGGTGCCGCCGGTGCGCAGCACCGACCGCTCGTAGACCCGCGCGGCGAGCAGCGAGAGCCCGCCGGTGACCGCGACCATGAGCAGCACCGTGCCTACGATCTGCGCGGGTGCCGCCACCCCGGCCGCGATCCGCAGCGGCATGAGGATGGCGGAGAAGGGAGGCACCCAGCTCAGCGTGGTGCTCAGCGTGCCGTCCGGATCGCGCACCGCCACCGAGGCGACGCCGAACATGACCATGATGAGCACGGTGAGCGGCGTCGTCGTGGAGTTGACGTCCTCCTGCCTGGAGACCAGCGAGCCCGCCGCCGCGTAGAGCACCGCGAAGAACAGGTAGCCGAGCACGAACCAGCCGAGCGCCCCCGCCAGCGTGCCCAGCGCGGTGCCGGTGAGCGTGAGCACCCCGGTGGCCAGCGCGGTGCCGACCCCGGCCACCCCGTACAGCGTGAGCTGCAGCAGCCCGGCGCCGCCGAGCCCGATGATCTTGCCCCAGAGCAGCTGCAGCGGTCGCACCGTCGCCAGCAGCACCTCGACCACCCGGCTCGACTTCTCCTCCACCACGCCCATCGCCACGTACACCCCGAAGAGCAGGATCTGCAGGTAGAGCACGAAGGCCACCGCGATGGAGAGCGCGACCCGCTCCCCGGCGGCCGGGTCGGGCGGGTCGAGGGCCTGCTCGTCCAGCCGGACGTCGGCCGCGGCCCGCACCGCCGCCGGGTCCGCGTCCACGGCGAGCAGCGCCCGCTCCTGGGCGTGCCCGGCCAGCGCGCTCGCCACGATCGCGCGCAGCTCGCCGTCGAGTCCGGACTCGGTGACCACGGTGGCGCCCCCGGTGGCGGGCAGCACGGCGGCATCGGCGGCCCCCGCGGTGACCCGCTCGCGCGCCGCCGCCTCGTCCGGCACCACGGCCACGGTGACCGCGGTGTCGATGGCCGCGCCGGAGCTCTCCAGATACGGCGTGAGGGTGTCGTCCCGCACCACCGCGACGGTGGCGCTGCGCTCCTCCTCGCCGCCGCCGAAGGCCGCGATGCCGACGATCCCGGCGATCAGCGCGACCAGCACGACCCCGGTGCTGATCAGGAAACTCTTGGCGCGTACCTGGACCAGGAACTCGCGCCGGGCGATCAGGGCGACGGTGCGCCACCGGTTCGGCGCGGTCATCCCGCCACCACCTCTCGGTACAGTTCGGTCAGCGTCGGCTGCTGCGGGGTGAATTCGCGGACCGGGCCGGTGCGCAGCGCCGCGGCGAGCAGCGCCTGCTCGTCGGCGCCCGCGGCGAGGGTGAGCACGGTGCGGTCGCCGTCGCGCTCCCAGCCGAGCACGCCGGGCAGCCCGGCCGCCCAGTCCGGTGGGGCGTCCGGCGCGCGCACCAGCAGCCGGGGCTGCCCGCCCGCGCGCAGCTCGTCCACGGTGCCGGTCACCCGCATGCGCCCGGCCGCGATGATCCCGACCCGGTCGCAGAGCCGCTGCACCAGCTCCAGCTGGTGGCTGGAGAAGACGACCGGGACCCCGGCGTCGGCCTTCTCCCGCAGCACCGCGCTCATCACGTCGACGGCGACCGGGTCGAGGCCGGAGAACGGCTCGTCCAGGACGAGCAGCGCCGGGTCGTGCACCAGCGCGGCGGCCAGCTGCACTCGCTGCTGGTTGCCGAGGCTCAGCGCGTCGACGGTGTCGCCGACGCGGTCGGCCACCCCGAGCCGCTCGGTCCAGTGCCGCACCGCCGAGCGGGCGTCGGCCGCGCTCGAGCCGTGCAGCTCGGCCAGGTAGGTGAGCTGCTCGCCCACCTTCATCTTGGGGTAGAGCCCGCGCTCCTCCGGCATGTAGCCGATGCTGCGGCGCAGCGCCGCGTCCACCGGCTTGTCGCCGAGCCGCACGCTGCCCGCGTCGGCGGCGAGCACGCCGAGCACGATTCGCATCGTCGTGGTCTTGCCCGCGCCATTGCTCCCGACGAACCCGAAGATCTCGCCCGGCGCCACCGCGAACCCCACCCCGTCCAGCGCGGTCACCTCGCCGAACCGCTTGCGCAGCCCGTCCAGCTCCAGCGTCCCGCTCACGCTGTGTCCATTCGGCGTGCGCGGGGGCCCTCCGTGGCTACGCTCCGCTCCCGCCTCCGGGCCTGACCCGCTCACGCTGTGTCCATTCGGCGTGCGCGGGGGCCCTCCGTGGCTACGCTCCGCTCCCGCCTCCGGGCCTGACCCGCTCACGCTGTGTCCATT